>JANMYN010000422.1:0-3623 GCA_031382195.1 Betaproteobacteria bacterium | reverse complement strand
TCTACCGCCGATTTCGGGATGCCCCGCAGTATAGGGCTTAATCGGCGCCGGTGAAGCGGCGGGGAACGAAGTGCGAAGTGCGAAAAACGAGTGCGAAGTACGCGGGGCGAAATGCGGTTGCTGGACGCCGTGAATTTTCCGTTACTGTTTTGGTCGGATGCGCACTATCTTGCTCGTGATGACACTAAAGGCCGTCCGCATTTCAGTCCCATGCGTGGTCACCGCTCCGGAGACAATCTCGGCTTTGGGCTAAGCACCCGATCATCGCTGATTCCCGACCCCATTTCGGCAACGTAATCCACCTCGTGGCCGTCTTCGCGTAATCGAGAGCACTGAGCACTTATATTTCGCCCTTCGCACTCAGCACGCAGCACTCAGCACTCGTATTTCGCACTTGTTCTTCGCACTCAGCACGCAGCACTCGTACTCTGCGCGCACTGAATTTTATTACTACGTGGTCGTCGTCCCGCATGCGGCGCAAAACCGGGCACCGGGAACCAGCGGGGCGTTGCACGATTTGCACTTTTCCAATTCAAGATCGGACCCATCCCCAGCTTCCGGCCTCAGCAGGTCGACGAGCGGCTCGGAGTGGTGAAACAGCGCAACCGCGAGCCACAACGCCGAGGCCGTTATGCCGAGAACAAACACCCAGTTGTAGATGTTCCTCATGCCCGCGTCCATGAACGGCCGCAGCACGGTGAGGAGCACGGTGTAGGCGCCCGCGACGACGATCAGGGTCACCAGCGGGACGATGATATAGCTCAGGAATGCGCCTTTGCCGCGGCTATCGCGGAACTGGCGCGCCGCCTTCTGCCCCAGTAACCAAAGCAGCAACAGCGCGCCGCCATAGCCCAAGAACTGGGCGAGCGCGGACGCCGTGAGCTTCGGTGTGCCGAGCGTGGTCTGTTTGAACAAAGTCAGCTCGCCGATCACGCCGCCGAGGACCAGTGAAATAACGATAACCAGGATATAACGGCTCATCCACACCCAGTCTCTGTTGACCATTCGAATCTCCTTTTCTACGCTTCGACGCGAGTTGCGCTTAACAGTGGCCCGGATTCTCTGGCAATCCCCGGGGGGAGTCAAATCAAAAACGCCGTGACGACGTGACGACCGTCACGGCTGTCTGGTCCGTCACGGCTTTCCTCATTGCCCGTCCCCGCCGTCTAGGCTATCGTACGACGCGCGCAAAGGCCGGTCATGCCGGCACCATAATCCAAGGGGGAAAATATGGGAATCGTCTCGATCGTCGTTCTCGTCGTCATCGCGTTCGCCACCATCTGGGCGATCATGATGTACAACAATCTGGTCAACCTGAAGCATGCGGTAGCCAAGGCATGGTCGAACATCGACGTCCTGCTCAAGCAAAGGCACGACGAGCTGCCGAAGCTGGTGGAGACCTGCAAGCAGTACAAACAGTTCGAGCAGGAAACCCTGCAGCGCGTGACCGACGCGCGCGGGCGTGTGCAGGAAGCCCGTGTCCAGCAGAACATTCCCGCACTCGGCCAGGCCGAGAGCGCACTGCGCGCCGGGCTCGGCGGGATCTATGCGACCGTCGAAGCCTATCCCGAATTGAAGGCGATCGAAACCTTCCAGCACCTGATCACGCGTATCTCGGGCCTCGAGAACGCGATCGCCGACCGCCGCGAGTTCTACAACGATTCGGTGAACATCAGCAACGTGGCCATCGAACAATTCCCGGAACTCATCATCGCCAACATTTTCCGCTTCGAATCGTTCGATCTGCTGCGCTTCAGCGAGAACGAGAAGAAGGATGTCGATGTGAAACAGCTTTTCTCCTAGTGGAGAAAAGCAGCAAAAAGGTGAAAGGTCAAAGGGAAAAGTAAAGGCTTCTACATCTGGCTCTACTGACTCTCACTTTCACCTTTAACCTTTCACCTTTCACCTTTCACCTTTTCCCTGGCTTCCATGTTTCTTGAACAACGCGAACGCATCGCGGATCCAACCCTTCTCGGCTTCTATATCGTCCTGCCGCTCATCTTCAGCCAGGCGGGCGATCTTCACGTATATATTTACGTCCTGCCCGTCATCGCCGCGGTGGCGCTGGTCGCGTGGTTGCTCAGCTTGAAGCGAATGCTGGCGATCGGCGGCACGCCCACTTCGAAGATCGGTTCAGCCGCCCAGGGTTACGTGGAACTGGTCGGCCGCGCGCTGGCTCATCCGGGCGGCGCACTGCTCAGCCGGTTCACGCTGCTGCCCTGCGTCTGGTACCAGTATCGCATCGAGCAGCGCGAGCAAGACGGCAAGTGGCACAAGCTGGAGAGCGGGCGCAGCGACGACAGTTTCCTGCTGGACGACGGCACCGGCGTTTGCCTGATCGACCCGGAGCAGGCCGAAGTCCTGCCGAACAGGACGGACGTGACGATGAATGGCCTGGACTACCGCTGCACGGAGGCGCTGATCCTGCCCAAGCAGCAGGTCTATGCGATCGGCGAGTTTTCCACCATCGGCGGCGAGAACACCGATCTGAACCTGGATCGCGACGTAAGCGATTTACTCGCTACCTGGAAACGCAACAAACCCGCCCTGCTCGCGCGCTTCGACCTCGACCGCGACGGACAGATCAGCGAGAAGGAGTGGATGCTGGCGCGCTCCCAGGCGCGGCGCGAAGTGCGCAAAACCCACAATGAGATCCGCACCCAGCCCGGAACCCACATGCTGCACAAACCGCGCGACGGGCGCTTGTTCCTGATTTCAAATATCGACCAGGGGAAACTCGAGCGGCGCTACACGTGGTGGGCATGGCTGCATCTGGTCGTGCTCATCGGCGCGGTCGCGGGTGCGGCGGCGATGGTGCGATAGTACTGCACCGAAACGCCTGAGGAAATCACGAAAATCACCACGAAGGCACGAAGAACACGAAGAAACACGAAGTAAGGCAGCATCAAGACTGTACGTGAGCACCTGATCTGACATGTCGTTTCGGTTCAAATCGGTAAATGTTTCCGGAACCGCGTTGGACTCGCGGCGTCTGTAAGATAAAATCCAAATTCCTACAATTCAGAGAATTACTCGCCTCACGCCCTGCTTGAACAAGTCGACATTGAAGTTGATCAGCAATCCGAGACGCAAATCGGCAAGTTTTAGATAGGTGAGCAACTGACTTTGGTGAATTGGCAATAGCTTCTCTACCGCTTTGAGTTCGAGAATTACACTTCTCTCAACGAGCAGATCGAGTCGCAATCCAGCATCAATCCTCATGCCCTCGTAGACAATTGGAACAGGTGCTTGAGATTCGTACCTGACGTTTCGTTTGCTCAATTCCACGCAAAGGCAAGCTTCGTAGACCGATTCGAGCAATCCAGGACCAAGGGTTTGGTGAACTTTAAAAGCCGAATCCACTAGCGTCCGGGACAATGCCTCCAATTCCGCCGGCAGAGGGGAATGTATATTCATGGCAAACACGCCTTTCACTAATCAAAAGATTTCTTCGTGATCCTTCGTGTTCTTCGTGGCTTCGTGGTGAGATTGTCAATTTTTTTCGGGGAATTAGTTTTTCCCCTTTTCCCTTAACCTATTTTTCTTGTGCTAGCAGCGCTACGGTTTCCGGATGCCCCGCTTGCGCGGCAATTTCCCCCGCCGTCTTGCCGCGATCATCCTTG
>JANMYN010000415.1:0-1503 GCA_031382195.1 Betaproteobacteria bacterium | reverse complement strand
CGACCGCCATGTACAACACGGCCGTGTCGGCGCTGGCTACCACCGGCGCCCAGTCGCTGACATCCTCGCCTTCGCCGATTCTCGGCGTGGCGAAAACGACGCTGCGACTGACGCCGCGCCCGGTCAGCGAAACGCCCAGTTCCGCGGCGGCGGCCAGGGCCGATGTCACACCGGGCACGATTTCGTAAGCCACGCCGGCGGATTCCAGCGCTGCGATCTCTTCCTGCGCCCTGCCGAACAGCATCGGATCGCCGCCCTTGAGCCTGACCACGATGTCGTACTTGGCCGCCGCTTCAACGAGATTGCGATTGATAAAACGCTGGTCGGTCGAGATGCGGCTGCAACGCTTGCCCGCAGCCACCTTCCTGGCACCAGGAGCCAACGCGAGCATCTCCGGTTGCACCAGCGCGTCATGAAAGACGATGTCGGCGCGCTCGAGCAAGTCGGCACCGCGCAACGTGATCAGGTCGGCGGCGCCCGGACCCGCACCAATGAGATAGACCTTGCCCATTTATTCGATGAGTCCGGCAGCAACGGTATTGTTGCTGGTCTCATCGATGACGATGAAGCTGCCGGCGGCGCGATTGCGGCGATAGGGTTCGAATGCGATCGGCTGCGCGGTCTTGACCGAAATGCGGCCGATATCGTTCAGCGCAAACGTGTCGGCAGGTTCCCGCAGCAGCGTGTTGACGTTCATGCGGTATTGCGGAGATCCCAGCAACGCCTTGACCACGCGGGTACCCTGCTTGACCAGATAACGTCGGCTACGATTGAAGGGTTCAGTCGCCAGCCAGCACAGCGTCGCTTCGAATTCACGCGCAACGACCGGCAGCGACCCGGTTGACGCAAATACTTCGCCCCGCGAGATGTCGAGCTGGTCTTCGAGCACGACTGTTACCGATTGAGGAGCCTGCGCGCGCTCCATTGCCTGGTCGAAGGTTCGTACCGAGCGTACCCGAGAGGTTTGTCCGGACGGCAGCACGGTGATGGTGTCTCCCACGCCGATGCTTCAGATTCAATTCGCCCCGCATAGCCGCGAGCCCCTTCCACACCACTGTCTCCGGGCCTCGACACCAGCTGCACAGGGAAAAACAGTTGCCCATGGACGGCCGATCGCGCCACTTCGGCGCTCTCGAGCACTTCCAGCAGTGTCTGACCACCGTACCAAGACAGCCTGTCTCCCCGGCCCACGACCATATCGCCCTGTAACGCCGACATCGGCAGCGCGTCCACCCGATGGAAATCGAGGTCGCGGACAAACCCATCGAAGGCTTCGCGGATATCATCAAAAACCTTCTGGGAATAATCCACCAGGTCCATCTTGTTAACCGCCAGCACCACGTGCGGAATGCGCAGCAGGCTGGCGATATAGGCATGCCGGCGTGACTGCGTCAGCAATCCCTTGCGCGCATCCACCAGCACGATCGCCAGATCTGCAGTCGAGGCCCCGGTGACCATGTTGCGGGTGTACTGCTCGTGCCCGGGTGTATCGGCGATGATGAA
>JANMYN010000410.1:0-6892 GCA_031382195.1 Betaproteobacteria bacterium | reverse complement strand
TGGAACGCATCGACGATGCCCGCCGACAACGGCGCCTCCGGACCGACTACCGTGAGCGCGATCGATTCCTTGCGGGCGAACTCGACCAAGTCTGGAATCGCCGTCAGAGGGACGTTGAACAATCCGTCCTCGCGTGCGGTGCCCGCGTTTCCCGGCGCGACATAGATACGGCCAATGCGCGGCGACTGTGCCAGACGCCAAGCCAGGGCATGTTCGCGACCACCGCTGCCGATGACGAGAAGGTTCATGAAAACATCAGGGTCGAGGGCGGGGGGTTGAGGGGTAGGACATCACCAGGTCAATGGCGAAAATGGCGCACGCCGGTCAAAACCATGGTTACGCCATGCTCATCGGCAGCGGCAACTACTTCCTCATCACGCACGCTGCCGCCGGGCTGGATGATTGCGGTCGCGCCCGCCTTCGCCACAATATCGACTCCGTCGCGGAACGGAAAAAAGGCATCGGAGGCGACCACCGAACTTTTAAGCGACAACGCCGCATTCTCGGCCTTGATCGATGCGATACGTGCGCTGTCCACGCGGCTCATCTGTCCCGCACCCACGCCCAGTGTCATGCCATCGCCGCAGAATACGATGGCGTTGGACTTGACGAATTTGGCCACTTTCCACGCAAAAAGCAGATTCGAGAGTTGCTGAGGTGTCGGCTGTTTCCTGGTTACGATACGCATGTCGGAAATTTGAACGTTCATCGCATCGGGTGTCTGTACCAGCAGACCGCCGCCGACACGTTTACTGTCGAACAAGTTTGCGCCATTCTCGATCGGCACCTCGAGGACGCGCACATTGGTTTTCTTGGCCAGTGCTGCCGTCGCATCCGCGGCGATGCGAGGCGCAATCAGGACCTCCATGAATTGCTGCGAAACCGCTTCGGCGGTTTCCAGATCGACCTCGCAATTGAACGCAATGATGCCGCCAAATGCCGAAGTCGGATCGGTCTTGAACGCGCGGCGATAGGCTTGTGCCGATGAGTCGGCTACGGCTGCGCCGCAGGGATTGGCGTGCTTGACGATGACGCAGGCCGGTTGTGCGAATGTCTTCACGCACTCCCATGCGGCATCCGCGTCGGCAATATTGTTGTAGGATAATTCCTTGCCCTGCAATTGCCGGTAATTGCTCAGCGCGCCCGGTACCGGCTTCAAATCGCGATAGAACGCCGCCTGCTGATGGGGGTTCTCACCGTAGCGCAAATCCTGAACCTTTGCACAGCTTATGTTGATCTGTTCGGGGAAAGGATTGCGTGTACCGTTGATGTCAGTTGCAGTCAGATAATTGCTGATCGCGCCGTCGTACGCCGCGGTATGCGAGAAAGCTTTCCTGGCCAGGCGATAGCGAGTCTCGACGCTGATTGCGCCCTTGGCAGATTGCATTTCGGCAATCAATGCAGGGTAGTCGGCCGGATCTGTGACGATCGCCACGTGCTGCCAGTTTTTTGCCGCCGCGCGCACCATCGTTGGGCCGCCGATGTCGATGTTCTCGATCGCTTCTTCAAGCGTGCACCCGGCTCCGGATATCGTCTGCACGAACGGGTAGAGATTGACGATCACCAGGTCGATGGTCGGAATATTCGCCTGGCCCAGGGCCTGCATGTGTGCGGGTAGATCGCGGCGCGCCAGGATACCGGCATGTACTTTCGGATGCAGGGTCTTCACCCGGCCGTCGAGCATTTCCGGAAAACCGGTGTAATCGCCGATCTCGACGACCGGAATATCCGCTTCCCGCAACAGCCTGGCGGTTCCGCCGGTCGACAGGATGTCGATGCCGAAAGAGTGCAGGACTCGAGCGATTTCCGCCGTCCCGCTCTTATCGGAGACACTGATCAGGGCTTGTCGTTTGCTCATCGAATGCTTGTGAAAAATAAATCGCCCGTCGGTAATGGACGGGCGGGAGTGTCGGGGGGCCGTCAGTGTTCTACTTGATGCCGTAATCCTTCATTTTCTTGCGCAAGGTGTTGCGGTTCATGCCCAGAAATTGCGCCGCTTGCGTCTGGTTGCCGGATACCCGGTGCAGCACGATTTCCAGCAGTGGCTTTTCGACCGAATTCATCACCATGTCGTAGATGGCGCAAGGCCGTTCGCCGTCCAGGTCCTTGAAGTAGCCATCCATTGCCTTGCGCACGCAGCGGGCGATTTCGTTTTCATTGATCATGCCGCAAGTTCCTCGATATAGGTCAGGTGATCTCCACGGGCTGCGAGTCCGCAAAGATAGAATTCCACGGCGGCAAGTTGCTGCCGCGCGGATTCCAGCCTGTTCATGGTCTGGCGGAATGCCGTGGCACCAACAAGCCCCCGGACATACCAGCCGATATGTTTGCGGGCGACGCGCACGCCGCCCTGTTCCCCGTAGAGCGTGTAGAGATCATGCAAATGCTGTACCAGCACATCACGGATTTCCGCGATCTCCGGCGCGGGCAGATGATTGCCGCTCGTCAGATAGTGCTGAATCTCGCGAAAAATCCACGGCCGCCCCTGCGCAGCGCGGCCGATCATGATGGCGTCGGCACCGGTGCGCCGCAGCACTTCGCGCGCTTTTTCCGGGGAGTTGATGTCGCCGTTGGCGATAACGGGCATGCTGACGCGTGATTTTACATCGGCGATGGTATCGTATTCGACATCCCCGATAAAAGCGCAGGCGCGGGTGCGGCCGTGAATCGACAACGCTTTTACGCCTGCGGATTCCGCGATTTCCGCCACGCGTACTGCATTGCGGTTTTGCGGATTCCAGCCAGTGCGGATCTTCAATGTCACCGGGATGTCGACCGCGGCTACAACGGCATCGAGGATCCGGCCGACCAACGCCTCGTTCTGCAGCAGCGCCGATCCGGCCGCGACGTTGCAGACCTTCTTGGCCGGACAGCCCATGTTGATATCGATGAGTTGCGCGCCGCGATCCGCGTTATAGCGCGCCGCGTCTGCCATTGCGGCCGGGTCGGCACCGGCAATCTGCACCGAAATGGGGTCGACTTCGCCCTGATGATCCGCGCGCCGGAGGGATTTCGACGTATTCCGGAGTCGTGCATTCGACGAAATCATTTCGGACACCGCCATGCCGGCCCCCATCGCCTTGCACAATTGCCGAAACGGCCGATCCGTCACGCCGGCCATGGGCGCAACGATCAGATTGTTTCTGAGGATATGCGGACCGATCTGCATTTCGGCGCCGGGCGAAAAAGGGGACCGCCATTCTAGCGCAAAGGATGCGCGATGGAGATAGTGAAACCTCGTTTGTTATCGCGACGCGCCGAAGATCATGCGCTGCATGAACGCGCGCTTGGCCGGAGGCACGAGTTCGAGTAGCGCCAGCGCGGTTCCGCGTGCAGCCCGAAGCGGCGCAAGATCATTGGAAAAAATCTTGACCAGCGAATGGGTTAAGGCAATGCCGCGCAGACGATCCGGACGCCTCGCGGCCCGATAGGCCGACAAGCACTCGTGCGATCCGGGATCGGATGCCGCGTGAAGCAGCAGCGTCTCGCCGAGTTCCCATGCATCGCGCAACCCGAGGTTGAACCCCTGGCCGGCAATCGGATGCAGTGCCTGTGCGGCGTTACCGAGCATGACGGCGCGCGGTAATACTGGGTCGGCGGCGTAACGCAGCATCAGCGGAAAACGCGCACGCGCTTGCACGGAACTGAAGCGGCCGGCGCGATCGCCGAAATGACGCTGCAGCTTTTCCAGGAAACCGCTTTCGGGAAGTTCGATAAGGCCCTTCGCGGTTTCAGGCGTTGCCGTCCACACCAGCGCATAGCAGTTCTCGAAGGGCAGCAACGCAATCGGACCGTCGGGGGTGAAGCGCTCGTAAGCTTTGCACCCGTGCGGCTGCGAAGTTTCGACAAGGCCCACGACGGCATCCTGCCCGTACCCGCGAACCTTCACGTGCGCGCCGGCGCGCAATTGCGCGCGGGCGCCCCCGTCGGCAATGACCAGCAGGCGCGCGCTCACCGATTGCATCGCACCCTGTCTGTGAAATTCGATGCAGGCGGCTTCGTCCGTGGCGTTCATGCCGGTGACTTCGGCGCCGGTCATCAACGTCGTGTGTTCGGACTCGATTGCCTGGCCTAAGGCGCGCTGCAGGCGCGCGTAGCGCACAACATAGCCGAGTGCAGGCAGGCCTGCTTCGTCCGCTCTTAGCAGCGTACGGCCAAACCCACCGCGCTGGGAGACATGAATCGATGCAATCGGTGTAACAGGGTCGATCTGTGACCAAACCCCGAGCCGTTCGAGAATCAGGCGGCTGCCATAGGACATGGCCAGCGTGCGCGCATCGTCGCTATCCCCCGCATCGGGCCGCGCTTCGAGCACCAGTACGGCAAGTGCGCTGTCCCGCAGCGCCATTGCCAGTGCGGCACCGATCGGCCCGCCACCAATGATCGCGACATCGTAAGCGTGCTTGCTCAAGACCAGGGACCGGCGATCACATTGAGTCGAAGGAAGTGCATGCGGCGGCAGGGACCTAGTTGCGCATCAGCAATTCGATGTCGTCGATCGTTTTCGGTGCCGCTGCGGTGATGATCTCGCAGCCGGAGTCAGTCACCAGCGCATCGTCCTCGATGCGTACGCCGATGTTCCAGAATTCTTCGGGAACACCTTCGGCGGGCCGTACGTAACAACCCGGCTCGACCGTTAGCACCATACCTGGCTTGAGCGCAAGCCAGACGCCGTTGCGCTTGTAGTCGCCGGCATCATGTACATCCATGCCCAGCCAGTGTCCAGTGCGATGCATGTAAAACCGCCGATAGTCGCCGGACTCGATCACGCCCTCGGCACTGCCTTTGCACAACCCGAGGTCTACCATGCCCTGCGCCAGCACCCTGACCGCGGCATCGTGGGGCGCTTCCCATACGTTATCGGGCTTCACTTGCGCGATGGCCGCGGCCTGGGCCGAGAGTACGAGTTGGTAGATATCGCGTTGCGGCCCGGAGAACTTTCCGCTCACCGGAAAAGTACGCGTGATGTCCGAAGCATAGCCGTCAAGTTCGCATCCCGCGTCGATCAACACCACTTCGCCGTCCTTGAGCACGGCATCGTTCTGCACGTAGTGCAGCACGCAGGAGTTTGCTCCGCCAGCCACGATTGGCGTGTAGGCCGGCGCCTGTGCCCCCTGCCGGCGAAATTCGTGAATCAGTTCCGCCTCCAGCTCGTACTCGCGCAACCCGGGTCGGGCCGCACGCATGGCGCGGCGATGCGCTTGCGACGATATCTCGGCCGCTCGCCTCATGGTGCTGATCTCGTATTCGTCCTTGATCAAGCGCATGTCATCCAGCGAACGGCGTACGTCGCGAATCTCAGCCGGCGCGCTCACGCCGGTCCTGATCTGCCCGCGCACCTTGTTGATCCAGCCAATTACCTGGAGGTCCCAGTCCGGGTCGGCACCGACATCGCAGAATACTGTGGACTGATTGGCAAGCAGTTGCGGCAACAGTTCGTCGAGCTTCGCAATCGGTTGCGTTTCCTCGAACCCAAACGTTTCTCGCGCGCTTTCCGGGCCAAAGCGAAAGCCGTCCCAGATCTCGCGCTCGACATCCTTTTCGCGACAGAACAGCACGCTCTTCGGGTCGCTTCCGGCGAAAAGTACCAGCACTGCTTCCGGTTCGGGGAAGCCGGTGAGGTAATGGAAATAACTGTCGAAACGAAACGCATAGGAGGAATCGCGATTGCGCAGCCGTTCGGGCGCTGTGCGTATCACCGCGACACCATCCTTCATCAGCGTGGCCAACCGGGCACGGCGCCGGACGTACAAGGCGGGGTCGATCATGTGACGGAAGTCCGGGGGGATGCAGTCCTCGAATTATACGGCCTGGACGACGACGATCGGAGACGCGGATCAGTGGCGCGGCGAATGCCGAAGGCGCGCGTCGAGATCAACAAGGCGCTGCGGAGTGCCGACATCGTCCCATTCGCCGCGATAATGCTCGCCCGTAACCCTGCCGAGGGTCATCTGTTCGCGCAGCAGGGGTGCCAGTGGGCGCTTGGCTCCGGGCAGGACCGGATCGAACAGCACCGCGCGGTATGCGCCGATGCCGCTGAAAGTGAGCCGATCTCCGGCCTCCGCGCGGGCCAGATTGCCTTCCAGAGAAAAATCACCTTCCCGGTGATGGGGCGGATTGTCGACCAGCACCAGATGCGCGAGTGTTGCTGCTTGCATCTGCTCAATCGCCCTGGCGAGGCGAACGTAGTCGTAATCGCTGTAGACGTCCGCATTGACAACGGCAAACACCTGTTCACGCAGCAGCGGCAGCGCATTGCGGATGCCGCCCGCCGTCTCCAGCGCGCGGGCTTCCGCTGAAAACTGAATCTTGAGGTTCCAGCGGCTGCCGTCGCCGACAGCGGACTCAATCTGTTCGCCCAGATGGGCATGGTTGATGACGACCGAGCGAAATCCAGCGGCCGCGAGTTTTTCCAGGTGCCGGAAAATTAGCGGCCTGCCGCCGACCTGCAGCATGGATTTGGGCGTGTGATCGGTCAAGGGCCGCATGCGCTCGCCGCGGCCAGCGGCGAGAATCATGGCGACAGGAGAGCAATGCCCCAGCACGCGGCTCAGAACGTATAGCCGATCGCCGGCTTGCGATCGGCGAGTTGATCGAGCAGTCGCAGCAGCGGGGACAGCGATGCATAGCGCCCAGCCACTGCGCGCACGTACCCCAGAAAACGCGGCGTGTCCTTGACATAGGCGGGCTTGCCGTCGCGATGGCAAATGCGAGCAAAGATACCGAGTACCTTGAGGTGGCGCTGCAATCCCATCCATTCGCAGTCGCGATAGAACTCGCCAAAGTTGCCGTTGACAGGCAGCCCCGCCAATTTGGCCCGTTCCCAGTAGCGTATTGTCCAGTCGAGGACGCGCTGCTCGTCCCAGCTTACAAAAGCATCCTTGAAAAGCGA
>JANMYN010000405.1:0-2928 GCA_031382195.1 Betaproteobacteria bacterium | reverse complement strand
GTTCATCTCCCAGGCCTCGCCGATGTCTGCGAGGTAGGTTTTCAGCGACTCGTCAATCACGCGCTTCTTGAGTTTTTCGTCGAGGATCGGAAAGCAAACTTCGACGCGGCGGAAGAAATTGCGATCCATCCAGTCCGCGCTGGAAAGCAGCACGCATTCCGAACTCTTGAAGTAGAACACGCGGTGATGTTCGAGAAAACGACCGATAATCGAACGCACGCGGATGTTATCCGAGAGCCTGGGAATGCCGGGCCGCAGCGCGCACACTCCGCGCACGATAAGATCGACCTGGACGCCGGCCAGCGATGCTTCGTACAGCGCGGAAATGATCTCGGGCTCGAGCAGCGCATTCATTTTGGCGATGATTGCGGCTTCCTTCCCCGCCTTGGCCTGATCCGCTTCCTGCCGGATCGCCGCCAGGATCTGCGAATGCAGCGTGAACGGCGATTGCCACAGGTGCTTGAGCTTGCCCGCCTTGCCCAGCCCCGTGAGCTGCATGAATACCTCGTTCACGTCTGCGCCAATCTCCTCATTGCAGCTGAACAGGCCGAAGTCCGTATACAACATGGCGGTGCGCGCGTGATAGTTGCCGGTGCCCAGATGCACGTAACGGCGCAGCCCATCGTCCTCGCGGCGCAATACCATTGACATCTTGGCGTGGGTCTTGTGTCCGACGACGCCGTAGATCACATGGGCGCCCACTTCCTCCAGCTTCGCAGCCCAGTTGATGTTGGCCTCTTCGTCGAAGCGCGCCATGAGTTCGACCACGACGGTGACTTCCTTGCCGTTGCCGGCGGCTTCGAGCAGCGCCTGCATCAACTCGGAATTGGCGCCGGTGCGATAAACGGTCTGCTTGATGGCGACGACGTTGGGATCGATAGCCGCCTGCTGGATGAAACCGATTACCGGTTTGAACGATTGAAAAGGATGATGGAGCAGGATGTCGCCTTTGCGGATGGCGGCGAAGATATCCGGCGCTTCGGTAAGCACGGCCGGAAAGCCGGGGGCAAAGGCGGGGAACTTGAGGTCGGGGCGCTCCACCCAGTCGGGTACCTGCATCAGCCGAACCAGGTTGACCGGGCCGGCCACCTGATAGAGATCTTGAGCGCTCAGATTGAACTGCTGCAGCAGGAAATCCGAAATCACCGGCGAGCACAGGTCGGCGACCTCGAGCCGAACCGCGTCGCCGAAATGCCGCTGCGGCAATTCGCCCTGCAATGCCAGGCGCAGATTCTTCACTTCTTCTTCGTCCACGAACAGGTCGCTGTTGCGGGTAACGCGAAACTGATAGCAGCCCTGCACCTGCATTCCGGAGAACAACTCGTCGACATGCGCATGGATGATCGATGACAGAAAAACAAAACCATGGTCGGTGCCAGCGAGATCGCGCGGCAGTATGATCACCCGCGGCAGCACCCGCGGCGCCTGCACCAGCGCGAAGCCGGAGTTTCGGCCGAAGGCGTCCTTGCCCGAGAGCTGGACCGCGAAGTTCAAACTCTTGTTGAGGATGCGCGGAAATGGATGCGCCGGGTCGAGACCGATCGGCGTCATCACCGGCATGATCTCCTTCAGGAAAAACGCCTTGATCCAGGCTTTTTGCGTGTCGCTCCAGTCGTGGCGCCGCAGGAACCGAATGCCCTCGCGCTCGAGCTGGGGCAGCAATTCCTCATTCCATAATTGATATTGGCGCGCCACCAGCTCGTGCGCCCGCAGCGACACTTCACGGAATACATGCGCGGGCGAGGCGCCGTCCGGGCCGGTAAAGTCGGCGCCCAATTCGATCTGCGCCTTCAGCCCGGCAACGCGGATCTCGAAAAATTCGTCCAGGTTATTGCTCACAATGCACAGGAAGCGCAGCCGCTCGAGCAACGGTACCTCGGCATCTTCGACCTGGGCCAGTACCCTGCGGTTGAATTCGAGTTGCGCGAATTCCCGGTTGAGATAGAGCTGGGGGTTGGATCGCCTGACTTTGCCCGACTTGTCGGCAACGAGCGCGGCCCGCTTGCGGGCGGCCTTTTCCGGCGCGAGTGTCGCTGCGCGGTCGGCCGATTCCGCTTTGGTGTGACCCGCTTTGATAATTTTAAACTCCCCGGTCTGTCAGGCGGACGCAGAAGGGCGGCACCGGACATCGCGGCCGGCGCGACTATTAACCTGAGCTAGCCCTTCGGTGGCGGAACATAGCCCGTAGCCGCATCCGCTCCCTGACCGAAGAAATATTTCTCGGTCTGTTCCAGAAGGTACTTGCGTGCCTTGGGATCCGCGAGGCTCAGCCGGTTCTCGTTGACCAGCATTTTCTGGTGATCGAGCCAGCCCTTCCATGCCTCTTTGGAAACGTTCTCGAATACGCGCTTGCCCAGTTCCCCGGGGAAGGGTGGAAAATCCAGTCCTTCTGCGTCGCGGCCAAGCTTTACGCACTTCACCGTTCTTGCCATTTTTTGTGGTTCAACAGGTTAGATTGAATTCGTCGCGAATTGCTTGCATCTTTATGACACGCGGCAAACGCCGCAATTCCACGTCGATTATATGCCCGCGGCCGTTGGGCTGCGCCGGCCTGGCCTAGATCGACTTTATGAGGACTTTGGAGCGGCGCTGATAATTGTAAAGTGCCTGTTTCTGCTTCGGCAGGCTGGCCAAGTCGGCTTCGACAAAACCGTGTTCGATGAACCAGTGGGCGGCGCGCGTGGTCAGCACGAACAGCCGCTTGACGCGCTGTTTTTTCGCCCTGTCCTCGATCCACTTCAGCAACTGCTCCCCGGCACCGAAGTCGCGATAGTCGGGATGCACGGCCACGCAGGCAAGCTCCGCCGATTTTTCGTTCGCAAAAGGGTAGAGCGCGGCACAGCCGACGATGACTTTGTCGTGTTCGAGCACGCTGAAACGCGAAATTTCGATTTCCAGCAGCTCGCGCGAGCGTTTGACCAGCGTTCC
>JANMYN010000398.1:0-19270 GCA_031382195.1 Betaproteobacteria bacterium | reverse complement strand
GCCGAAGATGAAAGGTGCCATCTTCGGCCATCGCAACAAGATTCATATTATCAATCTCGAGAAGACCCTGGTCATGTACCAGGAAGCGGTGAAATTCGTACGCCAGCTTTCCTCGAACAAAGGCAGCATCCTGTTTGTTGGCACCAAGCGCCAGGCGCGTGAAATCATCCGCGAAGAGGCGGTGCGTGCCAGCACGCCGTTCGTCGATCATCGCTGGTTGGGCGGCATGCTCACCAACTTCAAGACCGTGAAGATTTCGATCAAGCGTTTACGCGACATGGAATTGATGGTGCAGGACGGCTCGCTGGAAAAGCTGTCGAAGAAGGAGCAACTCACTTCCAGCGCGAAATGGTGAAGCTCGATCGCAGTCTGGGCGGCATCAAGGAAATGAACGGTCTGCCGGATGCGCTGTTTGTCATTGATGTCGGCTATCAGAAAGGCGCGATCACGGAAGCCAACAAACTGGGCATCCCGGTGGTGGGCGTGGTGGATACCAACCATTCTCCGGACGGCGTGGACTATGTAATCCCCGGCAACGACGACGCCAGCAGCGCAGTGCGGCTGTACACGCGCGGGATTGCGGACGCGATCCTCGATGGACGCAGCCAGACCATCAAGGAAATCGTCAGCGACGAATTCGTGGAGGTCGACAGCACGGAAGAGCAGGCTACGACCTGAATGGCGCAGTCGCCAAAAAAAAGGGGCGCACGCCCCTTTTTTTGCAACTGAATTTTTTAACTGGAACTCTGGTCGTACGTAGGCAATCGGCGAGCGGACGCGACTCGAAGGAGCAGGCAAGAATGGCGGACATTATTACTGCGGGCATGGTCAAAGAACTGCGCGAGCGCACCGGGCTCGGCATGATGGAATGCAAGAGGGCGCTGGAAGAGGCGGCCGGCGACATGAAGAAAGCCGAGGATTTGCTGCGCATCAAAAGCGGCGCCAAGGCCGGCAAGATGGCGGGCCGCGTTGCGGCGGAGGGCGCGATCGGCGTCTACGTATCCGCTGACGGCAGACTCGGTGCGTTGGTCGAAGTCAACTGCGAAACCGATTTTGTCGCCAAGGACGCGAATTTCGCGGGGTTTGTGAAAGCCGTGGCGGAACTGGCCGCGCGCAAGGGTATCACCGACGTCGATACGCTGGCCAAGACGGAACTGTCTCCCGGCCATAGTGTCGAGGCAACACGCCAGGCGCTGGTCATGAAGCTTGGCGAAAACATGAGCGTGCGCCGCAGCGCGGTTCACAAGGCCAAGGGCAAGCTTGCGCACTACCTGCATGGCACCCGCATCGGTGTCATGCTCGACCTGGAAGGCGGTGACGAAGTGCTGGGCAAGGATTTGTCGATGCACATCGCAGCCTCCAAGCCGATTACGGTATCGAAGGATCAGGTTTCGGCGGAATTGATATCCCGCGAGCGCGAGATCGCCAGGGCGCGCGCGCTCGAATCCGGCAAGCCGGCCAACATCGTAGACAAGATCGTCGAGGGCAGCGTGCAGAAATATCTCGCCGAGGTCACGCTGCTGGGCCAGCCGTTTGTAAAGGACGACAAGATAACAGTTGAGAAATTGTTGACGTCCAGAGGCGCCAAGGTGAGCGCCTTCACGCTGTTCATCGTCGGCGAAGGCATCGAGAAGAAATCGAGCGATTTTGCCGCCGACGTGGCGGCGCAGGCCGCCCAGGCGCGCTGAACGGGAACCGATCGCGGATGAAACCCGCCTATAAGCGAGTCCTGCTCAAACTGTCGGGTGAAGCCCTGATGGGGGACGATCCCTACGGCATTAACCGTGAGACGATCGATCGCATTGCCGCCGAGGTGAAGGGCATCCTGAATCTCGGCATCGAGATCGGTGTCGTCATCGGTGGCGGCAACATCTTCCGCGGCGTGGCTCCTGCGGCGGCGGGAATGGATCGCGCGACCGCGGATTACATGGGCATGCTCGCCACGGTCATGAATGCTTTGGCGCTGCAGGACGCAATGAGGCGCCAGGGGCTGAAGAGCCGTGTGCTCTCCGCGCTCAACATCGAGCAGGTCGCGGAACCTTACATTCGCGGCAAGGCGATGCGCTATCTTGAGCAGGGACGGGTGGTGATATTTGCCGCTGGGACCGGTAATCCATTCTTTACCACCGACACGGCCGCCGCGCTGCGCGGCATGGAAATGAATGTGGACATCGTATTGAAGGCGACCAAGGTGGACGGCGTCTATACCGATGACCCGAAGACGCATCCGGACGCGATGCGTTATCAGCGCATCAGTTTCGATGAGGCGATCGTGAAGAAGCTCAAGGTAATGGATGCCACCGCCCTGACGCTGTGTCGCGACCAGAAGCTGCCGATTTGCGTGTTCAGCATATTCAAGGCTGGTGCGTTGACGAGGGTGGTCCTGGGCGAGGACGAAGGCACATTGGTTCACGCCTGAGAAGCCGTGAGGAGGAAGACGACATGAGCGTTGCAGATGTGAAAAAATCGGCCGACCAGAAAATGCACAAGACGCTGGAAACGCTGAAGGCTGATCTAGGCAAGGTTCGCACCGGCCGGGCGCACACGGGCATTCTCGATCATGTTCACGTCGAATACTACGGTAACCCCACGCCGCTGAGCCAGATCGCGAACCTGTCTCTGCTCGATGCGCGCACGATCAGCATTACGCCATGGGAAAAGAAAATGGTGCCGGCGATCGAGAAGGCAATTCGTGATTCCGGACTGGGACTGAACCCCGCGTCGATTGGCGAGGTCATTCGGGTGCCGATGCCGGCACTGACTGAGGAGCGCCGCCGCGATCTGACCAAAGTCGTCAGGGGCGAAGCTGAAAATGCACGCATAGCCGTGCGCAATGTCCGGCGCGATGCCAATACCGGATTGAAGGATCTGCTCAAGAGCAAGGCGATTTCGGAAGACGATGATCGCCGTGCACAGGACGAGATCCAGAAACTCACCGATCGCTATATAGCCGAGATCGACAAGGCCCTTGCGGCCAAGGAAGTCGATCTGATGGCCGTCTGAGCGCCCGCGTGTTCAACAGCACCACCATAGCGATTCCTCCGGTTGGCGCAGTCCCGCGCCATATTGCCATCATCATGGACGGTAATGGGCGCTGGGCTAAGAGCCGTTTTCTGCCGCGGGTGGCAGGACACAAGCGCGGGCTCGAGGCGGTGCGCGCCGTGACCAAAGCCTGCGTGACGCAGGGCGTGCAATATCTGACGCTGTTTGCGTTCAGCAGCGAAAACTGGCGGCGTCCGAAGGACGAGGTATCGTTCCTGATGGAACTGTTCGTGATCGCGCTCGAGCAGGAAGTTGCCAAGCTTCACGAAAACGGCATCCGCTTGAAAGTCGTCGGCGACCTGTCGAGCTTCGAGCCAAGGCTGAACAGGATGATTACCGAAGCGCAGACGCTTACAGCCGCCAATGACCGGCTTACGCTGACGATCGCGGCAAACTATGGTGGCCGCTGGGACATTCTGCAGGCCGTCAACCGCATGGCAAGTGGTCTCACGCAGCCGCAGGGAGGCTATCGCGAAGCGCATCTTGCCCCGTATCTTTCGATGAATTATGCGCCCGAGCCCGATCTGTTCATCCGCACCGGCGGTGAGCAGCGCGTCAGCAATTTCCTGCTCTGGCAGCTCGCGTATACGGAATTCTATTTCACCGATGAACTCTGGCCCGACTTCGGCGCGCAGTCGCTGGTTCGCGCAATTGATTCCTATCGCAACCGCGAGCGCCGCTTCGGCCGAACCAGCGAGCAACTCGCCGGCGAAACTGAGCCTGCCGATCTGGTGCGTGACTCCGGTGGCGATTCCCGCTGACGCGGCGGCGGACACCGCCGCCCGATCCGGACTCAAGCAGCGTGTGCTGACCGCCCTTGTGCTGGTGCCGCTGCTGCTCGCCGGCATATTTCTGCTGCCAAACGCCTTCTGGGCACTGCTGATGTGCGGGCCGATCGCGCTCGCCGCGCTGGAGTGGAGCAGGCTTGCCGGATACCGGCGTCGCGGCAGCCGGCTTTTCACCGTCATCGTTACTGCAACCTGCCTGGGATTCATCGTCCTCGGCGCATCCGCGCCGCCGCTGCCCGCCGGCGCCGCCGGCGCGGCCGAATTCATTTACGTGCTGGCGTTGCTGTTCTGGGCGATCGCGGTCCCGGCGTGGCTTTACTTCAAGTGGATTGTGTCGCAGCCGCTGACTCTGGCGCTGACCGGCTGGATCGTGCTGGTGCCGGCATGGCTGGCGATCGTGTCGCTGCAGAAGTCCGCGGGTTTGCTGATTATCGTGCTGCTGACGGTATGGATCGCCGACATCGCCGCTTACTTTTCCGGCCGCCGCTTCGGACGCCGCAAGCTGGCACCCCAGATCAGTCCCGGCAAAACCTGGGAGGGCGTTTTTGGTGCCGTCGCCGCCGTACTTATATTTGGATTTATCGCGAGCTTCGTGCTCAAGTCGCCGGCGAATCTTTATGATCGTATCGTCACGATGATTTTTGTCCTCGCGTTGACGGTGCTTGGCATTGTCGGGGATCTGTTCGAGTCGTGGATGAAGCGCGGAGCCGGTGCAAAAGACAGCGGCAGCCTGCTTCCCGGGCATGGCGGCGTGCTAGATCGCATCGACAGTCTCACCGCGGCGTTGCCGTTCGCGGCACTCTATTTTCTGCCGGCACTCAGGTGAGCATGAAGCGGCTGGCCATTCTTGGTTCGACCGGCAGCATCGGCGCCAACACTCTCGCGGTGGTGGATCGCCATCCCGATCGCTTCGAAATCGTGGCGTTATCGGCGCATCGGCAGGTCGACCCGTTATTCGACCAATGCCGCAAGTATCGGCCCCGGTATGCTGCCATGGCGGATGCCGCCGCGGCGGGGCAACTGCAACTGAAGATTCGCGAAGCCGGATTGCGTTGCGAAGTGCTCGCGGGTGCGCATGCGCTCGAGCAGATCGCCGCCATTCCCGAGGTGGATGCCGTGATGGCCGCAATTGTTGGATCCGCCGGCTTGCGCTCGACGCTGGCCGCTGCAAACGCCGGCAAGCAACTGTTGCTCGCCAACAAGGAGGCGCTGGTGATGGCGGGCGGCCTGTTGATGGATGCGGTTACGGCAAGCGGTGCGATGCTGCTGCCGATCGACAGTGAGCACAATGCGATTTTCCAGGCCCTGCCGCGCGAGTTCGATGGTAATTTTTCGCGCGCCGGCGTCAAACGACTTTGGCTGACGGCTTCCGGCGGGCCGTTCCTGCGCACGGCGCCTGATTTGCTCGACCAGGTCACGCCGGAGCAAGCCTGTGCCCACCCCAAGTGGAACATGGGCCGTAAGATTTCAGTCGATTCGGCAACGCTCATGAACAAGGGCCTGGAAGTTATCGAGGCGAGTTTCCTGTTCAAGGCGAGCTCGGCGCAAATCGAGGTGGTCATACACCCGCAGAGTATCGTGCATTCGCTGGTGGAATACATCGACGGATCGGTGCTGGCGCAGCTCGGCAACCCCGACATGCGCACGCCGATCGCTCATGCGCTGGCCTATCCGGAGCGCATCGATCCCGGCGTGCAATCCCTGGACCTGTGCGCGATCGGGTCGCTGCAATTCGAGCGGCCGGATCTCGGGCGCTTTCCCTGCCTGAGGCTTGCCTATGGCGCGCTCGAGGCGGGCGGCAACGCGCCGATTGTATTGAACGCGGCCAATGAAGTGGCGGTGTCGGGCTTCCTGTCCGGCCAATTGGCATTTTCCCGAATCGCGGGCGTTGTGGAAGACGTGCTTGCGCGCATTACGCCCGGCCGCGTACGCACACTCGAAGACGTTCTGGCCGCCGACGCGCATGCGCGCGCGCAGGCCGGGCAGCTACTGGGCGCTTTGGCGATTTCCCGATGACCATGTCCTTTTTCTCGACCGTGATTGCGTTCGTTGTCGCGCTCGGTGTGCTGATCGTGTTCCACGAACTGGGCCACTATCTCGTCGCACGCCTTTGCGGCGTGAAGGTGCTGCGCTTTTCAATGGGCTTCGGCCAGGTGTTATGGCGCCGCAAGTTCGGAGCCGATCAGACGGAGTGGGCGGTATCCGCCTTCCCGCTGGGCGGCTACGTCAAGATGCTCGACGAGCGCGAAGGACCGGTGGCGCCCGAAGAACGTCACCGTGCCTTCAACCGGCAAACGGTGGCGAGGCGTTTTGCCATTGTACTCGCGGGGCCGGTGGCCAATTTCCTGCTCGCCATCGTGCTTTACTGGATGTTGTTCATGCACGGGGTTCCCGGCATTCGCCCGGTGGTCGGTACACCGGTTCCGGGCACGCCGGCCGCGCATGCGCGTATGGCAGCGGGCGAATTGATCACACGCATCGATGGCGCCGCTGTGGCCACCTGGCAGGACCTCAGATGGGCGCTGCTGGAACATTCACTGCGCAGGGACAGCGTGGAACTGGAAATGCATAGCGAGCGCGGGGACATCGAATTCCGGCGCCTCGATCTGTCGTCGATCGGCCCGGATAAAATCGATATCGATCTGCTGCAGGCGATTGGATTGACGCGATACCAGCCGCCGCTGAAACCGGTGATCGGACGCCTGATCGCGGGCGGGGCAGGCGAGCGCGATGGCCTCAAGGAGGGGGACGAAATTGTCGAGATCGATGGCCGCGCGATCGCTGGATGGGAACAGCTGGTTGCGTCGATCAGCGCTGCGCCGGGGCGTACGCTCGAGTTCGGCATTCTACGCGGCGGTGCGCCACACCACCTGGCAGTAACGCCGGAAGCGAAGCACGAGGGCGGCAAGACACTCGGTCGCATCGGCGCGGCTCCAAAAATCGACGAGGCCGCTATCAAACGGATGGTCACCGAAGTGCGCTATGGGCCGCTTGAATCCGTGGCGAAAGCCGCCGAACGTACATGGGAAGTATCGACGTTCACGCTCAAAATGCTCGGCAAGATGATCGTCGGCGAAGTATCGCTGAAAAATCTGAGTGGCCCGATCACCATTGCCGACTATGCCGGGCAGTCCGCCCAACTCGGCTGGCTGGCCTATGTCAGTTTCCTTGCGCTCATCAGCATCAGCCTGGGCGTGTTGAATCTGATGCCCGTGCCGTTATTGGACGGCGGGCACCTCATGTATTATGTCGCCGAAATCGTCAAGGGCAGCCCCGTCTCCGACCGCGTGATGGAAGTAGGTCAGCAGGTCGGCATGGTCCTGCTGTTCAGCTTGATGGCATTCGCACTCTATAACGACATAAACCGCCTGTTCGGCGGCTGATAAAGCGGATGAAGAAGCGTCTACTGTTACTGGTGTTATTGAGCCTCGTCAGCCTTCCCTCCCATGCTTTCGAACCCTTCCAGGTCAAGGATATCCGTGTCGAGGGCATTCAGCGCACCGAAGCCGGCACGGTGTTTTCGTACCTTCCCATCAAGATCGGCGACACCGTCAACGAGGAGCGCGTCACTGCGGCGGTGAAGGCGTTGTACGCCACCGGATTCTTCAAGGACGTGAGGCTGGAAGCCGACGGCAATATCCTCGTGGTCCTGATCGAGGAGCGGCCGGCGATCGCCCAAGTCGAAATCACGGGATCCAAGGAATTCGACGCCAAGCAGCTCAAGGAAGGCCTAAAACAGGTCGGTCTGGCGGAATCGCGCATTTTTGACCGCGCCCTGCTCGAGCGTGCCGAGCGCGAATTGAAGAATCAGTACATCAGCCGCGGAAAGTACGGCGTGCAGATCACCACGACCGTCACGCCTCTGGAGCGCAACCGTGTCGCGCTCAACTTCGACATCGCCGAGGGGGAGGTGGCAAAGATCCGCCAGATCAACATCGTCGGTAACAAGGTGTTCAAGGACACTGACCTCACCGGCGAATTTGTCCTGAGGACGCCGGGATTGCTGACCTGGTACAGCAAGAACGACCAGTATTCCAAGCCGAAACTGCAGGCGGATCTGGAGAATCTGCGTTCTTTCTACCTCAACCAGGGCTACCTCGAGTTCACCATCGACTCCACCCAGGTGTCGATCACACCCGACAAGCGCGATATTTTCATTACGGTCAATCTGACCGAAGGTAAGAAATACCGGGTGGCTGATATCAAACTCGCCGGAGACCTGATCGTCCCGGAAGCCGAACTCGCCAAGCTGATCAAGCTCAAGCCGGGCAACGTATTTTCGCGCGAGCGGCTGACCGAATCGACCAAGTTGATGCAGGACCGGCTCGGCAATGAAGGCTATGCATTTGCCAGCATCAACCCGGTACCGGAAATCAATCGCGAGAAGGACGAAGTCACATTCACGCTGTACATCGATCCCGGCCGCCGGGTCTATGTTCGCCGTATCGGCATCTTCGGCAACACCAACACGCGCGACGAAGTTGTAAGGCGTGAAATGCGCCAGCTCGAAAGCGGCTGGTACAACACCGACAAGCTTAATCGATCGAAGCAGCGCATAGACAAGCTGGGGTTTTTTTCCGATGTCCAGGTCGATACGCCGGCGGTACAGGGAACCACCGACCAGGTGGACGTAGAGGTGAAGCTGACCGAGCGAGCAACAGGTAACCTGACCGCTGGCATCGGTTATTCCTCGGCGGAAAAAGTCATTCTTTCGGCGGGCGTGTCTCAGAGCAACATCTTCGGCACCGGCAATGCGTTGGCGTTCCAGCTCAGCACCGGCAGCATCAACCAGGTTTATTCACTGTCCTACACCAATCCGTATTACACCGACGACGGCGTGAGCCGCGGATTCGATGTCTACAAGCGCAAGGTGAACGCTGCGAATCTGGGTACGGTCGGCAGCTACAACACATCGACGCTGGGAACCGGCGTGCGTTTCGGCGTTCCGGTCACCGAATACGACACCATTAACTACGGGCTGGCATTCGAGCGCACTTCGATAGGGTTGCTTGTCAATACGCCGCAACGTTATGTCGATTTTGTCAACGAATTCGGATCCGAAGCCGACAGCTATCTGGGGACTGTCGGCTGGGCCAGGGACAAGCGCGACAGTGTGATCTATACGACACGAGGCACGCTCCAGCGCATAACGGCGGAGATTGGACTGCCGGCCGGAGACCTCACCTACTACAGGGCCAGCTACCAGCATCAGTGGTATTATCCCCTCACGCGGGACCTGGTGTTCTACACAAGCGGCCAGATCGGTTATGCGGATGGCTATCGGAACAAGCCGCTGCCCTTCTTCAAAGTATTTTATCTGGGTGGCGTGAGTTCTCTGCGCGGCTACCAGACGGCGTCCGTCGGGCCCAGGGATGCGAACGGAGATTCGCTTGGCGGCAGCCACCTGCTGCTGGCCAGTGCCGAAATTCTGTTCCCCTTCCCAGGGTTGCAGAAGGACAAGTCGGTGCGGCTGAGCTGGTTCGTGGATGCGGGGACGGTGGGCGAGAGGTACGATCTCCAGGAATTGCGTTATTCGACCGGCCTCGCGTTCAACTGGTATTCGCCGGTTGGACCGCTGAAGCTGAGCTTCGCCAGGGCATTGAGGCAGCAGCCGGACGATCGGTTTCAGCGCATCCAGTTCTCGCTGGGCACAGTATTTTAATTTGGTGCAGTCAGACGATAGGGAGCTCAGAATTTGAACAAATTCCCGCTAATGCTTGCAGCCGCGACGCTGTTGGCGAGCTCGAACCTCGTTGCCGCCGCGGAACTCAAGATCGGCTTCGTCAAGCTCGAAAGACTATTCAAGGAAGCGGCACCGGCTGTAAAGGCGCAGAAAAAGATCGAAAAGGAATTCGCTTCCCGCGACCAGGAACTGCAGAAGCTTGGCAAGCAGGCGCGCGAGCTGCAGACCGCGCTGGAAAGAGATGGCGTGACAATGGCCGAATCGGAGCGGCGCGACAAGGAGCAGGACCTCGCGCGCTTGAACCGCGATCTGCAGCGCATGCAGCGTGAGCTGCGCGAGGATCTGAATCTGCGCAAGAATGAGGAGCTGGCCGCAGTGCTGGAGCGGGCCAACAAGGTTATCCAGCAGATTGCGGAAAGCGAGAAGTTCGACCTTATTCTGCAGGAAGCGGTGTATATCAGCCCGCGCATCGACATCACCGACCGGGTGATCAAGGCGCTCGCAGACAAGTAGCGCGCGGCCCGTCCGTGGCTAACGACGGCTGTCCGCGCGTTCGACGGTGCAGCACAGTGACCAGGCTCGAATGAAGGGGGACGCGCGCAAGTCTTTCAGTCTGGCGGAACTGGCCGGGCTTTTCGGCGGCACCGTGCTCGGTGACGCCGCGGTGCGCGTCCGCCAAGTGGCACCGCTCGAGACCGCCGGGCCGGATGAGATCTCGTTTCTCACCAATCGCAAATACCAGAAGCTGTTGTCCACGACGCGCGCAGCCGCAGTCCTGCTGTCGGAGGATAGCGCCGGTGCGACTCAGTTGCCGCGCATCGTCTGCAAAAATCCCTACGCCAGCTATGCCCGTATCGCTGCCTTGATCAATCCTGACGATCGGCCCGCGGCGGGCATCCATGCCAAAGCGGTTGTCGATGCCCAGGCCAAGGTGGCCGATTCAGCGTACGTCGGGCCCTGCGCGGTGATCGAAAAGGGCGCCGAGATCGGTGACGACGTAGTGATAGGCCCAAATTGTTTTATTGGCCAAGGTACGCGCATCGGGGCGGGCAGCCGTCTGCACGCAAACGTCGTGATCTATCACGATTGCGTGATTGGCCGGCACGTGATCCTGCATGCGGGAGCAGTGATCGGCGCGGACGGCTTCGGCATGGCGATGGATGAGGGGCACTGGCTGAAGATTCCGCAGATAGGTCGGGTCGTGATCGGCGACGACGTGGAGGTGGGTGCCAGCACGACCATCGACCGCGGCGCATTGGACGATACGGTCATCGAGGAAGGTGTGAAGCTCGACAACCAAATCCAGATTGGTCACAACTGTCATATCGGTTCCCATACCGCGATCGCCGGCTGCACCGGAATCGCGGGCAGTACCCGAATCGGCAAATACTGCATGCTGGGCGGCAACGCGATGATTTCCGGACACCTGACGATAGCCGATCGCGTCGTCATTTCGGGCGGCACGCTGGTCGCCAAGTCGATTAAAGAGCCGGGAACGTACACGGCGGTTTATCCCATGCAGCCGCATGCGCAATGGCTCAGGAACGCGGCGCTGGTGCGGCATCTGGATGAGCTTATGGAAAGAGTCCGCGGCCTCGAGAACGAAGTGAAAAAACTGGGAAGGGGATGACTTTGAATGCGATGGAAATTCAGGAAATCATGGAGCATCTGCCGCATCGCTATCCGATGCTCCTGATCGACCGCGTGCTATCGGTGGAACCGGGCAAGGAAATCATTGCCTTGAAGAACGTCACCATCAATGAACCGTTTTTCGCCGGGCATTTTCCGCACTATCCAGTCATGCCCGGCGTGCTGATCGTAGAGGCGATGGCGCAGGCCGCCGCCGTGCTGGCCTTCAAGACTTTCGATTTGAAAAGCGACAGCAGGAGCGTGTATTACTTCGTCGGCATCGACGAGGCGCGTTTCAAAAAGCCGGTCATGCCGGGCGATCGCCTCATTTTGAAAGTGCAGATATTGCGTGCCATACGCGGCATCTGGAAGTTCTCGGCACAGGCTTTCGTCGAAGATGTCCTGGTTTCGCAAGCGCAACTGCTCTGCACAATGCGCGCGAATCCGGGGAACGACCGGCAATGATCCATCCGAGCGCCATCGTTCATTCCGGCGCGAAGCTCGCGCAGGACGTCGAGATCGGGCCCTATGCGATCATCGGCGCAGATGTCGAGATCGGCAGCGGCACCTCGATTGGTTCGCATACCGTTGTCACCGGGCACACCCGCATCGGCAAGAGCAACCGCATATTCCAGCACTGCGTCCTCGGCGAAGCGCCGCAGGACAAGAAATACGCCGGTGAACCGACACGCCTAGAAATCGGCGATGGCAATACGATCCGCGAATTCTGCACCTTCAATACAGGTACCGTACAGGACGTCGGTGTCACCCGGCTGGGCGACGACAACTGGGTGATGGCCTATGCACACGTGGCGCACGACTCGCAGGTCGGCAGTTACACCGTCCTGGCGAACATGGTGACGCTCGCGGGACACGTCACGATTCACGACCACGTCATTCTCGGCGGCGGCACCATGGTTCATCAGTTCTGCCGGGTTGGGGCTCATGCATTTACCGCCGGTGGGTCGATCGTGTTGCGCGATATCCCGCCTTTCGTCATGGCGAGCGGTAACTCGGCGCAGCCTCACGGCATTAACGCGGAAGGCCTCAAAAGGCGGGGATTCGGCATCGAAGCCATCGATGAAATTCGGCGCGCCTACAAGACGCTGTACAAATCCGGCCTGGCACTCGAAGATGCCAAGGCGGCGCTGCGCGAGCAGGCCGCCAGCTGCAAGGAGTTGGAAATGTTCGTGGAATTCCTCGACTCCTCGACGCGCAGCATCATCCGCTAGCATTTTATGAGCGACCTCCCGGGCCGGAGAATCCGCGTCGCCCTGATGGCGGGAGAGGCTTCCGGCGATCTGCTCGGCGCGCATTTGCTTGCCGCACTGAAGGAGCATTTCCCGCGCCTCGAAGCTTTCGGCATTGGCGGACCGCGGATGCAGGCCCTCGGCATGCAATCCTGGTACCCGATGGAATGGTTCGCGGTGCGTGGCTACGTCGAGGTGATCAGGAGCCTGCCCAAGCTGCTGCGCGTGCGCCGCGAATTCAAGCGCAGGCTGCTGGCCGAACCGCCCGACCTGTTCATCGGCATCGACGCTCCGGATTTCAATCTTGATCTCGAAATTGCGCTACGCGCCGGCGGCATTACCACGGTCCAATACGTCAGCCCTTCGATCTGGGGATGGCGGGGCGAGCGCATCCACAAAATCAAACGTGCGGCGTGCAGGATCCTGGCGCTGTTTCCTTTCGAGCCGGCGATCTACGAGCGCGCCGGCGTACCCGTTTCCTATGTCGGCCACCCGCTGGCCGACGAATTTCCGGAGTATCCCGATCGCAATGCAGCGCGTGAGCAGATGCGCATCTCACCGAAGCAGACCGTCGTCGCCGTACTTCCTGGCAGCCGGCAAAGCGAAGTTCGCGAGATGGGCGAGTTGTTCATCGCCACCGCCAAGCTTGTGGCGGAGCAGATTCCGAACGTGCAATTTCTGGTGCCGCTGCTAACCCGCGAGACACGTAATATTTTTGAGGAGGCGATCTATCGCCAGCAGGCCGAATCGCTGCCGATCACGATCCTGTTCGGGCACGCACACATGGCGATGACGGCCGCCGATGCGGTGCTGGTTGCTTCAGGCACCGCCACGCTGGAAGCTGCGCTGCTGAAGCGCCCGATGGTTATCAGCTATAAGATGCCGCGAATTTCCGCCTGGATCATGCGGCGCAAGGCGCATGTGCCCTACGCCGGGCTGCCGAACATATTAGCCGGAGAGTTCGTGGTCCCGGAGCTCTTGCAGGAAGATGCAAATGCCGGGAATCTGGCGCAGGCCTTGTGCAATCAGTTGCAGGACAAGGAAGTGCGCAAGAGGCTGGAGCGCAGGTTCCTTGAAATCCATCGCTCGCTCAGGCAGGACACGGCCGCGCGCGCGGTGGAGGCCATCCTGCCTCTGCTCGGCACGGCGCGCACACCGGCGGCTGTCGCCGTGGCGGCGCCGGAGCAGGAAGGAATCCGTGCGTGAGTCGCGGCCTGCTCGTCTGCGGCGTGGACGAAGCGGGCAGAGGGCCGCTGGCCGGGCCGGTGTTTGCCGCCTGTGTCATCCTGCGCGCAGACGATCCGATCGACGGGCTGGCCGATTCGAAAGTATTGTCGCCTGACCGGCGCGAGGAACTCGCCGTCCAGATTCGCAATCGTGCTGCCGCGTGGGCGGTGGCGAGTGCCTCAGTCGAGGAGATAGACCGAATCAACATCCTAAGGGCGAGCCTGCTCGCGATGCGGCGCGCGGTGGAACAATTGACCATCGAGCCGCGCGAAGTGCTGGTCGACGGACTGCATTGTCCCGCGCTGCGTTTTCCCGCGCGGGCAATCGTGAATGGCGACGCGCTGGTGGCGGAAATTTCGGCGGCCTCGATCCTGGCGAAGACCGCGCGCGATGCGTTGATGGTGCAAATGCATGCGCTCTACCCGGACTACGGATTCGCCCGCCACAAGGGCTATTCGACGCCCCAGCACCTCGAGGCCCTGCGGCGCTTCGGCGTCTGCCCGATCCACCGGCGCAGCTTCGCTCCGGTGCGAGCGCTTTGCGAACCTCACCCCCCGCCCTCTCCATGAATGGAGAGGGTTGGGGTGAGGTGGGTGCTAGTAGACATGCCGCTGCAGGTGGGCTTTCTGCAGGATCGTCGTGGCAAGTTCTTCGATGGAGCGGGTCGTCGTATCCAGAATGGCGATGCCTTCCGCGCGCATCATGATCTCGGCTTCGCGGATTTCGTATTCGCAGTTCTCCAGGCTCGAGTACGTGCTGCCCGGCCGCCGCTCGTGACGCACGCGCTGCAAACGGTCCGCACGGATGGTCAGGCCGAACATTTTATTGCGGTAGCCGTTCAATGTTGCGGGCAGTTTCTTCGCTTCGAAATCCTCCGGGATCAGCGGATAATTGGCGGCACGGATGCCAAACTGCAGTGCCATGTACAGGCAAGTGGGCGTTTTGCCGCAGCGTGATACGCCCACCAGGATTACGTCCGCCGCGTCCAGCTCCTTGGTGGTCTGCCCATCATCGTGGGTCAGGGCGAAATTGACCGCCTCCATGCGGTTGAAATAGGAATTGTTGTTGCGCACGCTGTGCGATCTTCCGACGGTATGGGAAGAGTGCACGCCGAGTTCCGTTTCCATCGGCGCGATGAACGACTGAAAACAGTCGATGTAGAACCCGTTGGCGCCCTGGATGATGCCACTCAGGTTCTTGTCCACCAAAGTGCTGAAGATCAGCGGCCGGCTGCTATCCTTGGCGGCCGTCTGGTTTATCTGGCGCGCCGTGTCCTGCGCCTTTTCCACGGAATCGACGAACGGCAGCGTGATTTCCGTGAACGATACGTGCTCGAACTGGGTCAACAGGCTGTGGCCGAGCATCTCGGCGGTAATGCCGGTGCGATCCGAGATAAAAAAAGCCGTGCGATTGAGGGTCATGGCGTGGTGCACAAGAGTGGTTCCGCCGGTAAAATAACACTTTTTCCACCCCCGATAGCGGATCGCCGAATGAGCAAACAGCGCTACGTCATCCCGTTTGAACAACTTCGCATGACCGACGTTGAGCGCGTTGGCGGCAAAAACGCGTCCCTTGGGGAAATGATCAGCCAGTTAGCTGGCGCCGGTGTGCGTGTGCCGGGGGGCTTTGCCACGACGGCCGAAGCCTACCGGGAATTTCTGGCCGCTGGCGGCCTCGCCGCCCGCATCGAGCAATGCCTGTCGACACTCGATATCGAGGATGTAGCCGCGCTGGCGGAGGCAGGCAAGAAAATTCGCGAGTGGATACTTCAGGCACCGCTCCCCCAGGCGCTGGCGGCGGAAATCAAAGTCGCCTATGACACATTGGTCGCGGGCCAGGGCAATGAGGCGACCTTTGCGGTGCGCTCCTCGGCGACCGCGGAGGATCTGCCCGACGCTTCCTTCGCGGGTCAGCAGGAGACCTTCCTGAACATTCACGGGCTGGACAACGTGCTGCTGGCGATCCGGCACGTATTTGCCTCGTTGTACAACGATCGCGCAATCTCATACCGCGTTCACCAGGGCTTCGCCCATTCGGACGTGGCTCTTTCCGCCGGCGTGCAGCGCATGGTCCGCAGCGACAAGGGGGCCGCGGGGGTGATGTTCACGCTCGACACCGAATCCGGTTTCGACAAGGTTGTGTTCATTACATCGGCCTATGGATTGGGCGAAACCGTGGTGCAGGGACAGGTCAATCCCGACGAATTCTACGTCTACAAGACGGCGCTGGCCGCCGGGCGCCCGGCAATTCTGCGCCGCAACCTCGGCTCCAAGGCCTTGCGCATGGTGTTTACCGACAGCCGCATTGCGGGCCGCTCGGTGCAGACGCTGGATGTTCCGAAACAGGAACAGCGCTGTTTCTCAATCAACGACACTGAGGTCGAGGAGCTCGCGCGTTACGCAATGATCATCGAGAAGCACTATGGCCGGCCGATGGACGTGGAATGGGGGCGCGACGGCGTCGATGGCAAGCTCTACATCCTGCAGGCGCGGCCCGAAACCGTTAAGGCAAGGGAAGAAACCCAGGAACGCTTCCGCCTGAAAAAGCGTGGCGCCGAACTGGTCACCGGGCGCGCGATCGGCAACCGCATCGGCACCGGCACAGTCAGGCTGGTCAAGAATGCGTCCGAAATGCACCGGGTCAGATCCGGCGACGTGCTGGTAACGGACATGACCGATCCCGACTGGGAGCCGGTCATGAAGAAGGCTTCGGCGATTGTCACCAACCGGGGCGGGCGTACCTGCCACGCCGCCATTATCGCTCGCGAGCTCGGTATACCGGCCGTGGTTGGCTGCGGTGACGCGACCACGAAGCTCGGCGAGGGTGTCCGCGTCACGGTGTCCTGCGCGGAAGGCGATACCGGTTACGTCTACAAGGGCATCCTCGACGTGGAAGTGCTGCACATCCAGATCGACAAGCTGCCGAAAATTCCGATCAAGATCAGCATGAATGTTGGCAATCCCGAATTGGCCTTCGATTTTCAGCGCTTGCCTAATGCCGGCGTCGGTCTGGCGCGGCTGGAATTTATCATCGCGCGCATGATCGGCGTGCATCCGAAGGCGGCAATTGGTTATGCAAAGCTCAAGCCGGATATCAAGGAGGCGATTGATGCACACTGCGCAGGTTATCCGGATCCCGTCTCGTTTTACGTCGACAAGCTTACCGAAGGCATTGCCACGCTCGGCGCCGCGTTCTTTCCGAAGCCGGTGATCGTGCGCCTGTCGGACTTCAAGTCCAACGAATACTCCAGCCTCACCGGCGGCAAACAGTACGAACCGGAAGAAGAAAACCCCATGCTGGGTTTCCGCGGCGCATCGCGTTATATAGCCGATTCGTTCCGCGAGTGCTTCGAACTTGAGTGCCGCGCGCTGAAAAAGGTGCGTGATGAAATGGGGCTCACCAACGTGGAAATAATGGTGCCGTTCGTGCGCACCGTGAGCGAGGCCGCACAGGTCATCGAACTGCTCAAGAGCAATGGATTGGAGCGGGGCAGGAACGGCCTGCGCGTGATCATGATGTGCGAGATCCCGTCGAACGCGATTCTTGCCGACCAGTTTCTGCAGCATTTCGACGGCTTCTCTATCGGCTCCAACGACATGACCCAGTTGACGCTCGGGCTGGATCGGGACTCCGGTATCGTCGCCGGCCAGTTCGACGAGCGCGATCCTGCGGTCAAAGCGATGCTCGCGATGGCAATCCAGGCCTGCCGCAAGGCCGGCAAGTACGTCGGCATCTGCGGGCAGGGACCGTCGGATCATCCGGACCTGGCAGAGTGGCTGATGGAGCAGGGCATCGATGCGATTTCGCTGAATCCCGACACCGTGGTAGAGACCTGGATGTTCCTTGGCAAGCATGCTGAGCGAAAAGCCGCCGCGGCCTGAATTCAAAGCGGGTCCGGGCACCACAATATTTTGTGACGCCCGCCACCGTATTGGGTTAAGATTCCGCAGGCAAGTCGGAGCGAGTATGGAATGACAAAATTTATCTTTGTAACCGGTGGTGTCGTCTCTTCCCTGGGCAAAGGTATCGCTTCCGCGTCTCTCGCCGCAATTCTCGAATCCCGCGGCATCAAAGTCACTCTCCTCAAGCTCGATCCTTATATAAACGTCGATCCCGGCACCATGAGTCCTTTCCAGCATGGAGAGGTGTTCGTGACCGAAGATGGTGCCGAAACCGATCTCGATCTCGGGCACTACGAGCGCTTCGCCAACGCGAAGATGACCAGGCGCAACAATTTCACCACCGGTCAGATCTACGAAAGCGTGATCAAGAAGGAGCGCCGGGGCGATTATCTTGGCGGCACGGTGCAGGTCATCCCGCACATCACCGACGAGATCAAAAACTTCGTGCGCATGGGAGCGGGCGACGCCGAGGTGGCGATCTGCGAAATCGGCGGCACGGTCGGCGACATCGAATCGCTGCCTTTCCTCGAAGCAGTCCGCCAGATGAGCATCCAGAATGGACGTGGCAATGCCTGTTTCATCCACCTCACGCTGGTACCCTACATTCCGTCGGCCGGCGAGATCAAGACCAAGCCGACACAGCATTCTGTCAAGGAGCTGCGCGAAATCGGCATTCAGCCCGACATCCTGCTGTGCCGTGCCGACCGCATGGTGCCGGACGCCGAGCGCCGCAAGATCGCCCTGTTCACCAATGTCGAGGAAGAAGCCGTAATCTCGGCGGTGGATGTCGATTTGATTTACAAGATCCCCGGTTTCCTGCACAAGCAGGGGCTCGACGAGATCGTCTGCCGCAAGCTGGACATCAAGGCAAAACCCGCCGATCTGTCGAAATGGGACAAACTGATTCACGACTGCGAGAATCCGCTCCACGAGGCGAACGTCGCGCTGGTCGGCAAATACGTAAATCTTGCCGATTCGTACAAGTCGCTCTCCGAAGCCCTGATCCACGCCGGCATCCATACCCGGACCAAGCTAAACATTCAATACATCGATTCGGAGAGCATCGAGAGGGATGGGACCGATTGCCTTGCGAAAATGGACGCCATCCTGGTGCCTGGCGGTTTCGGCAAGCGCGGCGTCGAAGGCAAGATTGCCGCGATTCGCTACGCGCGCGAGAACGCGATTCCGTATCTCGGCATTTGCCTTGGCATGCAGCTCGCCACTATTGAATTCGCGCGCAACGTGGCTGGCCTGACGGGCGCCAACAGCACGGAATTCGACCCCGACACGCCGCATCCCGTGGTTGCGCTGATCACTGAATGGCTGGACCGCACCGGCCGGGTCGAGCGCCGCAGCGGTGAATCCGACCTGGGTGGCACCATGCGGCTCGGCGCGCAGTCCTGTCCAGTCGAACCTGGCACGCTTGCGGCGAAAATCTATGGGACACGGGTCAACGAACGGCATCGCCATCGCTACGAAGTCAACAATGTTTACGTGCCGGCACTTGCAACAAAGGGCTATAAGGTCTCCGCGCGCACGCCGAGCGAGAATCTGCCGGAGATGATGGAACTGCCGGACCATCCCTGGTTCTTCGGTTGCCAATTTCACCCGGAATTCACGTCCACGCCGCGCGAAGGCCATCCGCTGTTTTCGGATTTTATCCGAGCCGCCGTGCACTACCGCGAAAGCGATGATCATATTGTGCGGGAGCCGGCCAAGATCAAGAGCATCGCTTGACATGAAACTCTG
>JANMYN010000380.1:0-4616 GCA_031382195.1 Betaproteobacteria bacterium | reverse complement strand
GGTGAGAATTTCAATTGCTTCGTGGTGAGAATTTCAATTGCTGTAGCCAGATTTCTTTTTTGGAATTGGTTTCTCGACATTCATGAATTCCACTCCATCCCTGCACGACCTGACCGCCACTTCCGACTACGATCCGAACTCTATGCCGGTCGAAAAAGCGCGCGAACACATCCGTGCTTTTCTCTCGCCTGTGACCGCAGTTGAGCGCCTGAACATCCGTGCCGCGCTCGGGCGGGTCCTGGCCGAGGACGTGATCTCGCCCGTGAACGTGCCGCAGCACGACAACTCGGCCATGGATGGATACGCGGTGCGCTTTTCCGATCTGAAATCCGATGGAGAGACCACGCTGAAGGTTATTGGTACCGCGTTCGCCGGTAAACCTTACGACGGATCGCTCGGGCCTGGTCAGGCGGTGCGCATCATGACTGGCGCCGTGATTCCAACCGATGCCGACACAGTGATCCAGCAGGAGCGCGCCAAAGTGTCCGGCGACCAGGTCGCCGTGCTGCCCGTGCCGAAAAAGGGAACGAATACCCGCAGTGCGGGAGAAGACCTGCGTGCAGGCGAAGCCGCGCTCAAGCGCGGCCAACCCGTGCGGCCCGCCGAAATCGGCATGATGGCATCGCTCGGCATCGGCGAGGTCGCGGTGTACCGCAAGCTGCGCGTGGCATTCTTTTCAACCGGCGACGAACTCATTGCAATCGGCGCGCCGCTTGGACCCGGACAGATCTACGACAGCAACCGCTATACAATCTACGGCCTGCTGTTGCGGCTGGGTTGCGACGTACTGGACATGGGCGTTATCCGCGATACGCCCCAAGATGTCGAGCGGGCCTTCCGGGACGCTGCGCAAGCGGCCGACGTGGTGATCACCAGCGGCGGTGTCTCCGTCGGTGAAGCGGACTACGTCAAGCAGATGCTCGATCGTCTCGGTGAAGTCCTGTTCTGGAAGATCGCAATGAAACCCGGCCGGCCACTGGCTTACGGCAAGATCGGCAACGCGCATTTTTTCGGCCTGCCGGGCAATCCGGTTGCGGTCATGGTGACGTTCTATCAATTCGTGCGCGATGCCCTGCGCCATCTGCAGGGACAAACTGCGATTGCGCCGCTGCCGACGCAGAAAGTCATCTGCACTTCGCCCATCAAGAAGGCGCCCGGCCGCACCGAATTCCAGCGCGGCATTCTCTCGAGGGGCGAGGACGGCCAATGGACCGTGCGCACCACCGGCGATCAGGGCTCGGGCATCCTCTCTTCGATGAGCCAGGCAAACTGCTTCATCATCCTGCCCACTGACCTGGGCAACGTCCCGGCGGGAACGACCGTCGACGTGCAACTACTCGAAGGACTGGTCTGATCGCTGATCGCCGGGCCTGGTTCACCTGACGTTGATTTCGACCCGCCGGTTCATAGGCTCGGCTACGCCGTCGGGCGTCGGCACGATCGGCTCCCGCTCGCCCCGGCCCTCTACCGCAATGCTCCTCTCCGGGATACCGCGCAGGATCAATTCCGCGCGCACGCGCTCGGCGCGCTGCAGCGACAGCCTGTCGTTGAACGGTGCTACACCGACCGCATCGGTGTGACCGATCACCAGGATTTCCGGCGCCGGCCGGGTAGCCAGTTCGGCAAATATCTTGTCGACTTCGCCATTGGACTGTGGGGTCAGCTCGTCTTTGCCTTCGAGAAAATAAAGCAGGAATTTGGCAGGTTTTCCCGGCAGGGCAGCCAATACATCCGAGAAATTTCGCTGTGCAAGATCCGCATCATAGGTCGACTCTGTCACCATGCCCGGCCCCTCGACGAGCGCGCTCGCATAGGCTTTGTCGAGCAAAATGACAACCGAGTCTGTGCGCACGACCACGCCGCCAATCGGATGATCAGTCTGCGGCAGAAGAATAACCTGGTCGTGGGTCGTTTTCTCGGGAAGCGCGGGCGGTTGCGGCGTTTCCGGCGCGGGCGGCGCTGGCGCTGGCTCTGGCGCTTTCGCCTTTACCGGTTCGGGGGCGGGCAGCGGCGCATAGCTGTACTGGACCGCTTCACGTTCGGGTTCGGGCTCGGGTTCGGCTGGTGCCGGCCAAAGCCCGGCACACCCGGAGATCAGCACAACCAGGGTTGCCGCCAAACCGCAGCGCAACAAATGCCACGCATTGAAACTGCCAACCCTGAGTTCGTTACGATAGCGTGTTCCGGAATGCCACAAGTTCATGGCTGGCTCCCCTCCCTCTAATTATTGTCGGCGTTAACCGCGGCGCGATATTGATTTATAGTGATCGTCGCACGTACGCCTCGTGCGATTGTCAGAAATAGCACAATGCCCGGCGCGCCGCAAATTGTGAAGCGAATGCGCGCCCGGTCACAAAAAGGCGGTTGTCGTGGAGGAGTACAAAAATCATGGGCCATAGCGGCAAAGCCGATATACAGCCACAAAGCGATCTGACCCCGGAGCAGTACCATGTACTGCGCGAAGAAGGAACGGAACGGCGTTTTACCAGCCCGCTGAATAGCGAATATCGTAAAGGCATATTCGCTTGCGCGGGGTGCGGGGAACCATTGTTCAAATCCGATATGAAGTACGACAGCAAGACCGGCTGGCCGAGTTTTTTCACCGCCATGCCCGGTGCGCTGGAAACCAGGGCGGATCGCAAGCTGTTCATGGAACGCACCGAGTATCACTGCGCGAAATGCGGCGGTCACCAGGGTCATGTATTCGAGGATGGCCCGAAACCGACCGGGTTACGCTATTGCAACAATGGCGTCGCGCTGAAATTCATCCCGGAATAGCGCGACCGCCCCAACGTCGGCGAGCATCGTGATCAGCAGAATCTGGCGCGGATGGACCAGCCGCCAAAATGCCAGGGCCTACGAGCATCTGCTGCGCACCGAAATATTTGCAGGCATCGCAGCGCGCGGCATGAAAGGCTACCGAGGCATCCACTTGCTTCGCCGCGATGTGCCGGAGGGCGTGGAATTCGTGACTGTCATGTGGTTCGACTCCATCGAGGAAATCAAGGCGTTTTCGGCCGAAGATTTCGAAAGGGCGATCGTGCCCCCGCAAGCACGCGCATTGCTGTCAAGCTTCGACGAACGATCCGTGCACTACGACGTTCTGGCTGCGCCAGACTGAGCGGCCCCGCGGCGCGACGAGCTGCCCGCTCACGCATATAAGTACGGGCAATAACGCCACGCTCGAATCGAAAAAATTCGCCCCCCATGCTGGAAACCGGGGAACCTTTATCCCGCGTACGGGTTCAGAGAATTGAATAATCTGGATCCTGTAACCTATACTGACGACATGAATCGCTGGAGATCCCTCCTCTGCGTGCTGATCGCCCTGTGGCTCCCGACCCAGGGCTACGGTGCGGTTGCCATGCCATTCTGTCAGCACAGTATGGCAATGCCATCGGTCCAGCCCACTAACGTCGGGCAATCCCGGCATCATCATGACGGTCATCCCGGGCACATGTCCCAGACCGATACAACTGATAATTCTGCAGGGCTCTCCAAAGCAAATCACGTAAGCGGCGACGTCGCCGGAAAATTAGGATGCGACAACTGCGGTGCCTGTCATCTGGCCTGCTCGCCTGTGATCTCGACAATTGCGCCTGTCTATCTGTTCGTCGGAATTTCTGCCCTTGAATCTGCTCCCGCCGACGCCCCGACCTTTTTTTATCCCGAGCAACTTCAGCGCCCGCCCCTATCCGCGCTCTCCTGAGCGCGGGGTAATCGCCTAGACGGATCGGCAATTCCTGCGCGATCCGCTTCTTCTCCGCACAAGATCACGACGCCGCCACACGCGGCCATTGGCAGTCGGGCCGGTTTCGCCTTTCGACTACGAAATGCTGAACGGGGCGAGAGCCGAGCGGTTAAAGAATCGGGGGCTTCTTCGATGAATTGTATTTCACGCGACGCGAGTACCGCCGAGTGTCTCGGCGGTCAATGCCCGCGGAGTGCCTGCACCAGTGGCTCTCGAAGGTGTCGATACTTATTAATCAAAAGGCGATTTAAGGAGTGACATGATGAAAATTGGATTGGTTGTTGCCAGAGGCTGCTTCGCGACCCTTGTCTTGCTTATTGCAAGTCTCGCGACCGTTATGGCGCAGTCCGGCAAACTTCCCGACCCGGCGGACCCGGGTGCTATATCCCCCGCAACGAAGTACGAGTCTGCTTTTTCCGATTACCACCCATTCCGGGAGCAGACCCGTAATTCCTGGAAGCAAGCAAATAAGGAAGTCGCGGACAGCCCCGGCAAGGATTCGATGAGCGGCGTGCCAAGCGATTCCATGCCTGACATGGATTCGAATACCGCCGTCGAGATGGCGAAGGCCGAGACACAAACTTCACTTGCCCAGCCCGAAATAGCGCGGACGACTGCCATTAGCGGCGTGGGCGTCGTGCAAGGCATTGACAAGGCCAATGGCAAAGTAAAGCTCAGCCACGATCCGATCGCGGCACTGGGCTGGCCAAGGATGACCATGTTCTTCCGCTTAAAGGACAGCGCCCTCGCGGACCAGGTGAAGGTAGGGGATAAGGTCGAATTCTTCCTGGAGAAATCGGCCTCCGGCTATGTCATCTCGGGCTGGCAGAAGGGCACAGCGGGCCATGACATGAAACAGATGAAG
>JANMYN010000305.1:0-4336 GCA_031382195.1 Betaproteobacteria bacterium | reverse complement strand
AGCGCGCCTTCGCTGGGATGATGTTCGGTCATAAAAAACCCGCTCTGCGCAAGGTGAGGATCGTTGACGGCGTCCTCTACCGAGTTCATCGGCGCGACCGGAATGTCGATGTCTTCCAGCAGCGCCATCCACTGCGCGGTGGTGCGCGTCCTGAACAAGTCCGCCAGAAACGCATAAATGTCGCGGATGTTCGCCGCACGGCTCGCCTGTGTGGCGTAGCGCGGATCCTGCATCATTTCCGGGCGACCGATGGCGCCGAGAAAACTTTTCCACTGCTTGTCGTTGTAGACCAGCACGCACAAGTAACCGTCGCTGGTGGGATACGGCCGCCGTGCGAGCAGGCGCTGGTAGCCACCCGCGCCGTCTGGTGGATCCCAGGAAAATCCCGCGAGGTGATCGCCCAGCACAAAGTGGGCAACGGATTCAAACATCGGCACTTCGATCGATTGTCCGCGGCCGGTGCGGCTGCGCTGGAACAACGCCGCCGTGACGGCGTAGACCGCGTGCAGACCGGTCAACCGGTCGGCGAGATTTACCGGCGCGTAGTTCGGATTCGCCCCGGTCTGCGCCACCAGCCAGGGCACGCCAGAGATGCCCTGGATGAGATCATCGTAAGCCGCCTTTGCCGCGTAGGGTCCTTTCTGGGAATAGCCGTATGCGCCGACATAAAGGATGCGCGGATTCAATTGGCTTACTTCCTCGTAGGAAAGGCCGAGGCGGGCCATCGCCTGCGGGCGCACGTTGTAGATCAGGACATCGGCATCTGCAATCAGGCGCATCAGCGCTGCGCGACCGTCAGGATTTTTCAGATCGAGCACGATGCCGCGCTTGCCGCGGTTGAGGCCCAGGAACATGTAACCCATGCCCGGATTCTTCAGCGGACCGGGATGGCGCATGTTGTCGCCTTCGTGGGATTCGATCTTGATGACGTCGGCGCCGAGCTCGGCGAGGATCTGGGTTGCGAACGGACCCATGACGACGGTGGTGAGGTCGAGAACCTTCACCCCTTCCAGTGGACCTGGCATTTTTCGTGTCGTTAGTCGGGTTTCGTTTTTTGCGGCGCGAATGATTTTACCCCAGGAATCGAGCAGCTCGCGCGTGGCGTGGCGCAGCGCCGGCTCTTCACGATGGCCGGAAACTGAAATCTCAGATCGCTTCCCAGCGGCGGCTCGCTTCCGAGCGGAACAGCGCATCGATTACGCGCATGCCGTGGATCGCGTCTTCGATGCCGTAAGGCAAGCTGATCTCGCCGCGCACGGCGCGCGAAAACACTTCACCCTGCAACCTGTACTGGTCGCTCTCCGGCAAGGTCTCGGTGCGAACGCCTGCACCGGCCAGGGACGAGCCGTCGTCGATGGACAGCGTGGTCTTCGCATCTTGCGGCGCGTTCACCGGGATTTGTATTTCGATGCGGCCCTTGGTTCCGCACAGGTGCACGCGCTGATAAGGCGAGCATTGCGTCGACACGGTAAAGTCGAGATGGCGGCCGGAGCCGAAATCCACCAGCGCACTGGTCAGCCGGTCGGTGTGGAATTCGGGGTCGCGATCGATCAGGGCGATACCGTGCTGCGGTTCGGCTTCGAAGAAGAAGCGCCCGGCCGTGATCGGATAACAGCCAATGTCGTAGAGTGCGCCGCCGCCGATATCTGCCTTGTTGCGGATGTTCGCGGGATCGGAATTGGAATAACAGAACATGAACTGCACGGCACGCAATATGCCGATGTCGCCGGCACGCACCCGTTCACGCGCCCGCAGCCACTGCGGGTGAAAGCGCACCATGAAGGCCTCCATGATCAGCACTTTTCCGGCGACCGCTTGCAGCTGGCGTGCTTCCTGCGCGTTCAGCGCAATTGGTTTTTCGCACAACACATGTTTACCGGCCGCCGCGGCTTTCAGCGTCAGCGGGACGTGCAGATGGTTGGGCAGCGGATTATAGATCGCCTCTATTTCCGGATCGGCCAGCAATTCTTCATACGACCCGTACGCCTTCGGGATGCCGAGATGATCGGCGGCCTTGCGCGCGGCGGCACCCGATCGCGATGCGATCGCCCGGATCTCGCAAAGCGCGCTTTTCTGCATACCGGGCAGCACGCGCTGCAATCCAATTTTCGCCGTGCTGAGCACGCCCCATACGACTTTTTTCACCTTTCCCTCCCTTTTTTTCCAATGTTTGACGGCAAGTGTACCCCGGGCAAGCCGTGGACCCGGGGCCGCCGGGGCCTTCTTCTGCTATCGTTGGGGAAATCGGCCGAAGAGGGGAGCCTGGCAATGCAGCAACTGACGAATCCGGTCAAAGAACGCCTGGATAAAGGTGAACTCGCAATCGGCATGGGCGTGCGTGGCCTGCGTGGCGTGGAGGTCGCGCGCCTGATGAAATCCGCCGGGTTCGACTGGCTGTTCATCGATCTGGAACATGGATCGACTTCGGTCGAGACCGCCTCACAGATTTCGGTGGCGGCGCTGGATGCGGGCATCGCACCGCTGGTGCGCGTTCCTGCGGGCGAGTTGGCGCTGGGCGCCCGCTGCCTCGACGGCGGGGCGCTGGGCGTCGTCATTCCGCATGTCGACACCCCGGAGCAGGCGCGCGCGATTGCCGATGCGTTCCGCTTTCCACCGCTGGGACATCGCTCGATCGGCGGCGCCTATCCGCATTTCGGTTTCGCTTCGCGTCCGGTTAACGAGGTGGTCGGCGGCCTCGACAATGCGACGCTGGTGGTCGCGATGATCGAAACGCCGCGCGCGGTCGAGAATGCAGACAAGATCGCCGCCGTTCCGGGACTGGATGCGCTTCTCATCGGCACCAACGATCTGTGTCTCGAAATGGGTATCCCGGGCCAGCTGGATCATGAGCGCGTGAAAGCAGCTTTCGACACGGTGCTAAGTGCGTGCAAAAAGCACGGCAAGATTCCGGCGCTGGGCGGCATCTATGGCAAGGAACTGCTCACGCGTTATCTCGGTCTCGGATTCCGCATGGTGCTGGCTGGCAACGACATCAGCCTGCTGTACAGCGCAGCGCAGGAGCAGGCAAAGTTCGTGCGCGGGCTTGATGGAGCCGCCCGGTAATGACTGCTCTGTATGCCTGGTTGAACCAACGCGGGCGCGGTTTTTCCGGGTGGCTGAATCCCTGGCTGAACGCGCTCCGGTTTGCCTGTACCGCCTTTGTCGCCTTGTTATCGCCATCAACGTACAACAAGGCGATGCGGCTGGTGGTGCAGAAGCAGATTTATTTCACGGCCTGGCAGATCCTGCCCGGTTTCGCCCTGTTCGCGGCGCTGTTCAGTTTCCTCATCATCGAGATCGTCGTCACGACGGCGCGCAAGTACGGTTTGTACGAATATGCGCTCGAATTGATCGTGCGCATCCTGGTGCTCGAGATCCAGCCGCTGATGACCGCGCTGTTCATCGGGCTGCGCACCGGCGCCGCGATCAATACCGAAGTCGCATTGATGAAAATTCAGAACGAGCTCTATGCATTGCAGCGCATGGGTGTCGACCCGGTGCGCCTTGAACTGCTGCCGCGCGTGGTGGGGGGCACGTTATCGGTAATGGTGGTAACCGCCGTTACTACCGCCATCGCAATCTGGCTGACGCACCTGTTGATCGTCGACTTCCATCCGTGGAATCTGACCAGCGGTGATTTCACCCGCATTATGGGCAAGGTGCTGGATTTGCAGGCGCTGCTGGTGTTGTGGGTGAAAGCGCTGGCTTTCGGCTTGGCCGTGACAGTAATCCCGATTTCCGAAGGCCTGAGTACGCCGCAGCAGCTCTACAAGGCACCGATTTCCGTGCTGCGTGGCATGGTCCGGCTGTTTTTCACGCTGATGCTGATCGAAGGAATAGCGCTCGTGGTCGTCTATGTCTGAGGCGATGAACGACGCGAACGCAAAGGCCACCGCAAAAAAGAAAGTCGTCCTGCTCGCTGGCAATGCCGAGCGGCGTCGACTCATCGAGGAGCATCCGGAAGCCTTTCTGGTTTCGGAAGCCCTGCCGCTGCGTGCAAACCTCTCGGTGCTCGAGAACATCACGGTCGTGCTGCAGTACCGCACCAACACCTACATCGGTGAAGCCAACGACACGGCGTGGAAGCTGCTCGATCAAGTCGGCCACACCGCGTGCGCCGAGCAGCGTGACCCCGAGCTGTCCTACGAGGAGCGCTTCGTCGCCAAACTGCTGCGGGCAATCGTGCTCACGCCGCCGATGATCCTGATCGACCGCCCGGCGCAACTTTTGCCGGACAGCAACTATCCCTTTTTTCTCAACCGCACGCTGCTCGCGCTCGACGGTCGCTTCGAACAGTGCTGGATCCTGGACTACGCATGGAACGCCCCTCTCTACA
>JANMYN010000293.1:0-4380 GCA_031382195.1 Betaproteobacteria bacterium | reverse complement strand
CTGTAGCGCTGGTAGCGGTGACCTTCAACACCATCAGGCTGCAGATTCTTACCCGCCGCGATGAGATCGAGGTGTCAAAGCTCATCGGTGCCACGAACCCTTTCATCCGCCGGCCGTTTGTGTATTTCGGCGCCGTGCAGGGACTGGCCGGCGGACTCGCGGCTGGGGCCATCGTTACTTTGGCGGTCTTGGTCCTGAATATCCAGCTCGAAGACCTGATGGGACTCTATGGCGCCAGCTTCAAACTGAACTGGCCAGGTCCCGACGAAACGATGATATTGCTGGCTTTCTCAGCCGTGCTGGGTTGGTTGGGAGCTTGGCTATCAGTGAGTCGTCACTTATGGCTGATAGAGCCACGGTAGCGGGTATTGAGCCAAATCACCGAGAACTTTTTGACCTGATTGGCACTCTTAAGTCACGAGTGCTAATATTGCTTCAAAGGAGATGCGATCCATGACTAATGCTTTGGCTCTATCGATTCCATTCCCGTCAACGACGGGCAGCCTGGATACTTATATCCACGCCGTGAATCGTTTCCCGCTCCTGACCCAGGAAGAGGAAACGGCCTTGGCACGCCGCCTGCGCGACGACGAAGATGTGGACGCGGCGCGCCAGTTGGTTGTGTCCCACCTGCGCGTCGTGGTGTCGATCGCTCGTGGCTACCTTGGCTATGGCTTGCCGCACGCCGACCTGATTCAGGAAGGTAACGTTGGGCTCATGAAGGCAGTCAAGCGTTTTGACCCGGATCGCGGTGTGCGGTTGGTTTCATTCGCAGTGCACTGGATTCGCGCCGAAATCCACGAATTCATTCTGAAGAACTGGCGCCTGGTCAAAATCGCCACCACCAAGGCGCAGCGCAAGCTTTTCTTCAATCTGCGCAGCCTGAAGCGCGGAGCCTCCACCATGACCCCCGGCGAGGTCGATGCGGTTGCAAGACAGCTCAACGTCAAGGCCGCGGACGTGGTCGAAATGGAGACCCGCATGGGCGGCCATGACATAGCCCTGGAACCACTGGGCGACGACGACGAAGACATTTTTTCGCCGATCGCCTACCTGACCAATGCGGAAGACGAACCTGCTCTGGTGCTGGAACACGAACAGTCGGAACGTGCGCGTAGCCAAGGCTTGGCGAGCGCTCTGACGGCGCTCGACCCGCGCAGCAGGCGCATCATCGAGGCGCGCTGGCTGCGCGACCAGGACAGCGCGACGCTGCACGACTTGGCCGGCGAATTCGGTGTTTCCGCGGAACGCATCCGCCAGATCGAAAGTCAGGCGATGAAGAAAATTCGCGGCCACATGGGCGCCGAGTGAACGCCAACGGCAATTGACCGAAAAAAGCCCCGCCTTGCGGGGTTTTTTTGTTGGCAATGCTCAAGGCTGCTTCAGCAGCAGGTCGATGTCGTGTGCGAAAACGTCTGCGCCGCGTCCGTAACCGACATACAGGCGCAGGCGGCCTTGCCGATCGAACAGGTAACTTCCGGCCGAATGATCCATTGAGTAATCTTGCGCGCGTGAGCCGGCCGCCTTCTGATAAATCACCTTGAATTCCTTTGCGACGCGCGCAGTCTCCTCAGAGCTTCCGCGCAATGCCAGGAATTTCGGATTGAACGCGGTGACGTATTTCGCCAGCAATTCAGGTGTGTCGCGCTCCGGATCGATGGTCACCAGCAACACCTGCACTTTCTCTCCTGCCGGCCCGAGTTGCTTTACCGCGCCGGCGAGTTCTGCCAGTGTCGTGGGACAAACATCGGGACAATGCGTGAAGCCGAAAAACATCACCACCACTTTCCCGCGAAAATCTTCCAGCGAACGCCGCTTGCCGTCATGATCGGTCAGGATAAACGCCTTGCCGAAATCCGCACCAGTGATGTCCGTGGATAGGAAGCTCGGCTGCCCTGCCTGGCAACCAGCCAGGACGAATGCAGCGACTAGGGCAAAGATACGGGAATACGGGACCACTGGATTGTGAATTGTTTGAGGGCCGGCTGTGCGGGATCGCTCAAAACCGCAAATAATGATCGACCAATAGCGCGCTGAACAGCAGCGAAAGATAAAGGATCGAATATCGGAAAGTCCTTTTCGCAAGCTCATCGCTATAGGCCAGACAGATTCGCACTGCATAGATCAGGAATAAACCGCCCAGGCCAGCCGCGGCCACCAGGTAAATCAGCCCGCTCATGCGTGTGGTAAAGGGCAAAAAAGTCACGGCGACCAGAATTACGGTGTAAAGCAACACGTGTAAACGCGTAAATTTATCGCCATGCGTGACCGGCAGCATCGGTACGCCGGCGCGCGCATATTCCTTCTTTCGATACAGCGCCAGCGCCCAGAAATGCGGCGGGGTCCAGGCGAAAATAATCAGGAAAAGCAGCAGTGCATCATGCGAAATTCCACCGGTCACCGCCGCCCAGCCCAATATTGGCGGCATTGCACCGGATGCCCCGCCGATCACGATGTTCTGCGGGGTAAGCGGCTTCAGCAACACCGTGTAGATCACAGCGTAGCCGACGAAGGTTGCCAGCGTCAGCCACATGGTCAGCGGATTCACGAGCACGTAGAGCAGCGTCAATCCGATGCCGCCCACGGCGCCGGCGAACAACAATGTTTCCTGGGAGGTAATGGTGCCCATGGGAAGCGGCCTGGCGCGAGTGCGTGCCATTACGGCATCGATTTTTTGTTCAACCAGACAATTCATCGCGGCTGCGGCGCCCGCGACAAGCGCGATACCCAGCGTTGCAAACAGGGCCGCTGCCCAGAAGTGCGGCGACGACAACGCTGCCCCTGGTACGGCCAGAAACATGCCGATCACGGCTGTAAATACGATCAGCGAAACCACGCGCGGCTTGGTGAGCTGCAGGAACTGCCGCAATCGCGATGTGTAATCCCTGGATGGAAGCGAAACCGACATTTACCGGCCAAATTGAGAGGGCGAACGAGTGGCAAAGTTTAGCATTACCAGCGTAGCGAGTAACAGCGCGGCGACACCGTTGTGCGCCACAGCCACGGGCAGCGGCAGGCTGCCCAGAATATTGGCTATTCCCAGCGCAACTTGCAGGAACACTAGCGCCATTACCGCGGTGCCCATTCCACGCATTGCCGGCAAGCGCATCGCGCGATAAGCGACATACGTCACGGTAAGCAAGGTCACCAGCGCACCGACCCGATGCGCCCAGTGAATGGCATTCAAGGCATCGTTCGATAGTGGCTCACCTTCGGAGTTCATGCCAAGCTCGCGCAGAAAATGGAAGCCGTGAACGAAATCCGAAGAAGGTTTCCAGAGTCCGTGGCAGGTCGGAAAATCGACGCAGGCCAGGGCCGCGTAGTTCGCGCTGACCCAGCCACCCAGTGCGATCTGCATACCGAGCACGAGCAGTCCGATCGTCGCCAGCGGGCGGATGCTGCGTAATGCGGAAGGCGGGCTGCCCGTCAGTTGCAAATGGCGTGCGCATAACCACGCCAGTAGCGCGACCAACGTCATGCCGCCGAGCAGGTGCAGCGTAACGATCGCTGGCTTAAGCAGAAACGTCACCGTCCACTTCCCGAACAAGCCCTGCAGCACGACGATGACAACAAGCGCGAGCGGCAATCCGATTTTACGCTGCGGGTCATCGTCGTGCGCTGAGCGCTTGCGGCGATGGTTCAGCGCCTGGATCGCAATTGCCAGAATCATTACGCCGACAAAAGATGCGAAATAACGATGAACCATCTCGCGCCACGCTTTCGGCAACGAAACGGGACCATCCGGCGCCGCCGTTTCCGCGACGTTGATCTGCTCCGCGGCGTAAGTAGGTGTGAGCTTTCCGTAGCACCCTGGCCAGTCCGGACAACCGAGGCCGGCATTGGTCAGGCGGACATAGGCACCCAGCATCACGAGCGCAAGGGTCGCCAGCAAAGTGCCCACCACCAGCGTTCGCAGCGTCACCAGGCGTGAGAACGCGATCAGCGCGATGAGCAGCGAGCCACCCCATACCGCTGCATGCACGAAGTTCAACGAGAATTGCCAGACCGCCGGATTGCTCATCGTTCTACCTATGCTATTTCCCGGTCTGGATCCAGCCGCCGGAAACTTTCATCAATTTGTCAATGTCGTTTTTCATCCGTTGCGGATCGACGTTACGCGGAAACCGCATCATCAGATTACCGAACGGGTCGATGATGTAGATGTGGCCACGCGGCGACCCGGCAGCCGGCAAGCGCGCGAGAAAATCGTCAGTGGCGAGCAGGATCGTGCGCGTACCCCGATACTCGACTTCAATGCCCGGCGACGGCCGTACACCATCCGGTATCAGCCAGACGCGTTCGATGCGATCCCGGTCCTTGCCCTGCGTGAGCCGAATCTGGCGCATGACGTACAACGTCGATTGGCAGGAGTTGTCGCAG
>JANMYN010000286.1:0-2757 GCA_031382195.1 Betaproteobacteria bacterium | reverse complement strand
CTGCTGGATAACTTTCGTTCATATCGCGTACTGCCTTCGAGGCAAGCACAAACCGCGAATCACCACTGCATCAACTGTTATTCAGCCGTCACCATGGCTACTTAAGCCTTTAGCTCTTTCTTCAGTTCATTCAGAAACCGCCAGTCGGTCCCGCGGCCGATGATTTTTTGCGGGCTGGACTTGATCATCCCCGCCTCATGCAACCGCAGGGCGTGGAAACGCAGCGCATCTTCCGGGTTGGTGTCCCGCCAGGCGCGGTACGGAACTTCCTTCAGAACATCGAGTGCGATCTCGTATCGCGGCTCGAATCCCCTGGCGACCACCATGCGGGCAGCTCGTTCCGGCTCTTGCGCGCATACATCCGTTGCCTTGAGAAGCGCGCGTAATGCACGCTTGGTCGCCACCGGATAATTTTCGACGAATGACCGGGTTCCTGCGACGACGCAGCACGTGTATTGCGACCAGGGCCGGTCATTCGTCCCGTCCAGGATGACGTGACCGAGCTTCATCTCCCGTAGCTTCTGCGGCTGCGGCGGGAACGCGATAAGCGCATCCGCCCTTCCCTCGATAAAGTACTGCATGTTATTCGCGACCGATTGCGTCAATACCCACTCGATATCTTTCTTGGGATCGATACCCACGTACGCCAGGATGCTCGACAAAAAGACATGGTCTCCTGACCCAAACGCACTGACGGCGACTTTCCTGCCCTTCAACTCGCGGATCGCCTTGACGCGCTCGTTGGCGATGATCGCAAAGCAGCCGGGGTGAATTCCGGCCAGGGCGACAATGCTACGGCCGGCATCGAGTTTCCAGATCAGGGCTGGCACGTAATCCATCGTCAGGTCCGAGTGACCGACTGTCAGTTCATCGCCGCCCGTATAGGGAAGCTCCGGGTATTCAACTTCGGTGAAGCCTTCGAGGCGCAATAAGTCTTCGGCTACGTACTGCGGCGAGAGGCAGATTGATGCGGTGCGGGCGAGGCGAATCTTTCTGATTTCGGGTAAGGGCTCAGCCGCGGCGATGCGGGGAAGCGCGAGAAACGCGGCCGCCCCAACGGCGCAGCCATACGTAAGAAAATCCCGCCGGCTTCGGCTGCCCGCGCAGGGCTCGGAGGGTTTTTTGATGAAAGGCGTGGCGAGTTGCATGCTAGCCTGCTTTCAGGAACGTGATTGGGTGATTGAAGCAATTACTAAATCACCCAATCACTGAATTACCGCCTTACAAATGGCGCATCCATTTACGTCACTGCTGAGCGGACTTCCGCGCCAGAAAAAGTTTCGCTCGTTGCACTTCCGGTCGCGCCGTATCGGTCTGTTGGCAATTCGCCACCAACTGCAAGAAATACATGTGTGCCCTCTCACGGCTACCGGCGAGTTCGGCTGCCTGCGCCGCGCCGTAGAGCGCGTTAAACCGGTTCGGCGTCATGCGCAGGGAGGCTTCATACTCGGCCAAGGCTTGCGCGGGCCGATGCAGTTCCTGCAGAAGATCCCCCAGCAGTTCGCGCGCGGGCAAGATTTGGCCCGGCGTAATGGGGTGCTTGTAGGTCGAGTCCTCCAAGTCCGCGGCGGAGCGCATCAACGCCAGCGCTTCTTCGCCGTTGCCCTGCGCCCAATCGAGCCAGGCCTGCGCCGTCTGGCGCTGTACTTCCGCCTGTTTGGCCCAATAGTCCTGCTTGGCCTGCAGCAGTGCGTCGCGAATTTCGATGAGCTTCTCCACCTCATTCTGCGCTGCGACGACTGCACCACTACGTGCTGCGCCCAGTGCGCGGGCGTAGTGAGTTAGCGCGCGCGTGGGCAGGAAACTGCTTGGCAGCAATGTGAGCGCGGCGGCCTCGGACCAGCGTCGCCGCTCGATAGCGAAACGCGCCGGCGCCGCTGCCAGGGCATAGTCGATGGCCAGTGTGCGTTTGTCTTCGATCTTCACGGCCTTGAGCTTTTCCAGAACGCCCAGTGCGGCCTGTTCCTGGTCTCCTTGCAGGTAGGCGTACACCAGATAGTCCATGGTGTGAAGTTCCTCCTGGACCCAGGCGAGCCTTCTTGCCGCGGCGTTAGCCGCCAGATTGGACTGGATCGAATCCTGCCACAGCCCCACGGCAATGAACGTGTGCGAGGGCATGTGCAGCGCATGCGGAACGGATTGGGCGATTTGTCCATAGTGGCGCGCGGCGTCGAGCGCGCGGGGCGCCAATTCCGGATAGTCGTAGGCGTGAATCAAGTAGTGTGCGACCCCGGGATGGTTGGGTTGCCCGGCATAGAGCTTTTCGAGAATCTCCCCGCTCTTGAGCTGATTCCGATAAGTCTTGTCATTCGGATCGGCGGTTGCCTGCAAGGCGAGGGCGTAGAAGGCGGCTGCCTCGCTCTCCTCGGGATGGAGCCGATAGAGCTGTTCGATTGCCTTCTCGTAGGCAAGCGCGCGAGTTTTGTGGTCGAGTTTTTCGAAGTCTTGATAGAACATTCCGATGGCCGAGATGTAGCCGCGCTCGCGCTCGGTCTTCGGCCCCGCGCTAAGCGCTTTTTCAACGGCAGCCCGGCCCTGCATGAGTGAATCCTTCGTTGGCGGAAACCACAGGGGATACCACGAAGCCATCGCTACACCCCAGTCGCCCATCGCACATGCGGGGTCGATCTGCGTGACTTTGGTGAAAGACTTCACCGCCTCCGGGTAATAGAACGAATGCAGTATGGCCACGCCGCGGTTGAATTCCTCCTGCGCGGCGGCATTGCATGAAACCGGAAAATTTACCTGACCGAGCCG
>JANMYN010000280.1:0-4199 GCA_031382195.1 Betaproteobacteria bacterium | reverse complement strand
CGTAGACGATGCCCATCAGCCGTGCGCGATCCGCCTCGGCGAGGTCCGTCATTTCCTTCGCGTGGTCATTGAGGATGACCCGGCAGAATCCGGGGTGATCGGAATCGCCCGCGAGCACCACGCGCGCAAAGCCGTCGTCCCAGAGCACTTCGCCTCCCGGCTGCAGGCAGAGCGTGCAGCCGGTAACTGGTGAATGGTGACCGCTAACTGGAGAAGCTTTTTCGGTACTCAAGATTTAGTTTTGGATCTGCAAGTCACCAATCACTCGTCACCAACAACTGCTCGTCAGAGCAGAACTCGCTCGATGCCGTCGTATTCTTGGTTTCCGAATTCGGGGCCGATTCAATGTGCATCGAGCGGGCACAGCACACCGCGGCCGCCACGGTTAAGGACGTGCGTGTAGATCATCGTTGTCGAAACATCTGAGTGACCCAACAGTTCCTGCACAGTTCTAATGTCGTAGCCGGACTGCAGCAGATGGGTGGCGAACGAATGGCGAAATGTATGGCAGTGCACCGGCTTTGAGATTCCAGAAGCGCGGACTGCGCTCTTGACGGCTCTCTGGAGTCCTGTTTCGTCGAGATGGTGCCGTCGAATGATCCCATCTTCAGGATCGGCCGACCGGCTCTTCGAGGGAAAAACGTACTGCCAACCCCATTCGAAGCCTGCGCGCGGATACTTGCGGGCAAGCGCATAGGGCAAATGAACCTCGCCAAATCCCTCCTTCAAGTCCCGATCATGAAGCTGGCGTACTTTCTGTAACTGCGTCTGCAAAGGGGCGGTTAACCGCCCCGGAAGCATTGTGATCCGATCTTTTTCACCCTTGCCGTCCCGTATCAGAATCTGGCTGTAACCGAAGTCAACGTCCTTGACCCGTAGTCGCAGACACTCCATCAATCGCATGCCGGTTCCGTACAAAAGGCTGGCCATAAGCCATTGAGTACCCTCAACAGCGCAGAGAATCTTCTCTACCTCCTCCCTCGTGAGCACGACCGGCAGGCGTTGGGGACGTTTTGCCCTTACCAACCCGTCGAGCCAATCGAGTTCCACGCCAAGCGCCTCTTTGTAAAGGAACAACAACGCGGAGAGGGCCTGATTCTGGGTTGCCGCCGCGACGTTACGTTCGGTGGCCAAGTGGTTCAGGAATGCCGTAACGGCAGCCTCCCCCAGCTCGGAAGGATGCCGTTTACCGTGGAAGTAGATGAACCGCTTGGTCCAGTGAATATATGCTTCCTCAGTGCGACGACTGTAATGCAATCGTCGGATCGCCCCACGCAGCCTATCCAGGAGGCGGGGGCCGGAAGTTTCCGTTGACGAATTCCTTGATTCCGTTAACATTGTTCGATCTCCATGCCGCCTATTTCGTTATACGGTGGCAATTAACCCGACTTGGCAGATACTGTGTTTAATAACAGTAGAGGAGAAACTGGGGGAAATCAAGGCGCTTCCTACCGCTCCATCGGCCGGGCGTCGAGATACACGGCGTTTAGGCCGTCGAATTCACGTTGGGCGTCGCGACGCAAGGGTGTGGACGTGATGCAGGCGGGCGTGTTCGGCGCTAGTCAGTTAAGGAACACAGTGAGCGTGACATGGTGACAATGCGCGGACTGAGCATCGGATTTGTGATCGGCGCAGCGATGCTATCGGCGCCGGCTCCTTCGGATCAGTCTTCGGCAGTCCCCCGGATCGGGGTGCTCATACCCCCGGCGAACGCGCCGCTGGAAGAAGGCCTGCGTGATGGGCTTCGAGGTCTCGGTTACCTCGACGGCAAGAACATCGTCATCGAGTGGCGGCGGTCTGCAGGGACCGCTAAGGAGTTAGAGGCGCTCGCGGCAGGCTTGGCGCGCTCGAAGGTAGATCTTATCGTGGCGTCCGGTTCACCCGCTGCTCGCGCCGCGTTGGCGGCGACGACACTGCCGGTCGTGTTTGCGCCAGTGGGTGATCCGGTCGCAGCTGGCTTCGCTCTGAGCCTGGCGAGGCCAGGCGGGAATGGCACGGGCGTGTCGACGCTCTCGGCCGATCTGATCCCCAAGCGTCTGGAGTTCCTCCGGCTCGTTGCGCCCCGGGCTCGACGCATCGTTTACCTCATCAATCCCTCCAACCCGGTGGGGGCCCGACAGCTCGAAGAGGCGCAGGAGGCCGCCCGGACACTCGGCGTGGAGCTTGTGCCATTGACCGCCCGGAACCCTGATGAGATCGACGCGGCGCTTCGTGCGATCCCGCGCAGCAACGCGGGAGGCGTTCTCGTCACCGCCGACCTCATGTTCCTGACGAACAAGGCTAAGGTTGCCCGGGCCATACGCGAGGCCAAACTGCCCGCGATGGTTCCCAACACGGAGTACCGCGACGACGGGGTACTGATGTCTTACGGGCCGAACCTGAAGGACGTATTGCGCCGGGCGGCCGTCTACGTCGACAAGATACTCAGGGGCGCGAAGCCGGCCGAGATACCCATCGAACAGGTCTCCATTGTTGAACTGATCATCGATCTGCGCGTGGCGCGTTCGATGGGAATCGAGGTGCCGCAAGCGCTACTCATGCGAGCAGACGAGGTAATACGGTGAAAGTGCCGCCCAACAAGGCAATCAACCTGACCGCTCAACAGCGGCGCTTCGCTTGCCGTTGTCCGGCAGGTTATTGCCGGCGTTGAGGCTGTAGGATTACCGTTTTTTCGCGTAACTATCTTCGTCCACTGGCGCCTGCGAGCGCGGGGGTGGATTCGATTTTCTGGTTACTTGAATTCAGTGTGCCGAGAGATCCGCTTGTCGATGCCTTTTGTCGCTTGGCATTGGCTCTTTCTTGCCCTTCTCACTGCAGATTGCCGTAATGCGCGAGCTTCTCGATGTTATGCACCATGCAGTAGAGCTTCCACTGCGTATCGACTTTCTTTTGTCCGCGTAGCGTGAAGCGGGCAAGCCGCTTGTTGTGCCGGATGTTGCCAAACACCGGTTCCACCGTGGCAAAGCGTTCACCGTAACGTCGTCTGCCCTCTTCGCTGTCGATTTTCTGTTTCATCCTGGCCGTGTGCGATTCGGCCTTGCGCACGACCCCGGTGAAGAACACCACCTGGCGCACCGGCGTTCGCTCCGGGTGGCGCAGGCACTGGTCTCTGAGAGGACACGGCCCGCAGACTCTCTTGGCCCCGGTGAACTTCACCGCTTCTCGTCCTTGAATCACCACCTGACTGCCGTTCTGGTACAGGAACTCCCCGGCCGGGCAGATGCAGGTCTTGGATTCCTCGTCGTAGGCAAAGTCCTTCGGGCCGAATAGTCGGTCTTTCTTCTCCGGTGTGCTCTTGTCCCACAGCGGATCGGGCTTGGTCTTGTGTTGGTCCTGACCGGCGAAGCGCGCATCGCGGCTTCTCATGCCGTTGTCGGCAATGAGCGCATCGACCGTCATCCCAGCCAGGGCTTCGAGGTTGGCTTCGCTGTGGTAGCCGGCATCGGCGGTGATGAGCGAGTTCTCTTCGATCAGATCGCGTATGGCCTCGATGACCGGAATCAGTAGGGCTTGTTCCGATCCCGTGCCGTGGGTTTGGGCTTCGACGATGACCTGGCACTGGCTGTCCACCGCCGCCCCCCCCGTATAGCCTTGGATAACGCCTTTACTCGTTGCCATTTTCCCCGACTCGTTGTTGGTCAGGTTGCTCTTGATGATATTGCCCGTTGCCCCGCGCCTGTCGTCGGGGTTGTCTTTGAGCCACTCGCGCACTTGCGCCGCGTCCTGTTTGAACCGCTCGATGCGCTGGGTCTGCTTCTCGGCCAAGACGGGCTCAAGCGGTCGGTCATCGGCCTCGCAGTGACGCTCGAGCATCTTCTTGACCTCGGCTTCGATCTTGTCGGCCTGGCGCTTGAATTCAGCCCGGGTGCCACTTCTGGCCTTGCTGGCATTGCTGGGCAGCTTCACCCCGTCGATGGCGAACATCTCGCGCCCGATCAGCCCCTGGGCGTCGCAGAGAAACAGGACTTGGGTAAACAGATTGGCGATCTCGTTCTTCAGTTCGCGCACGAATGCGGCAATGGTGGTGAAGTGCGGGATACTGTCGCCGGACAAAACCATGAAGGTCACGTTCTCCTGGCAGGCTTGGGCGATATCGCGGCTGCGGATCATCCCGCGGGAGTAGGCGTACAGGATGACCTTGAGCATCACGCTCGGCGCATAGGCCGGGGCGCCGGACTCGTCGTTTCGGAAATGCTTGT
>JANMYN010000263.1:0-4639 GCA_031382195.1 Betaproteobacteria bacterium | reverse complement strand
CGAACTGGCCGACGCGGTCATCCATCTCGCGACCATCCCGGCACCGGGAGTCGCACCGGACGCGACCATCTTCCAGCACAACATGATGACGACGTACAACGTGTTCAGCGCGGCGATGCTGCTGGGGCTCGAACGCGTCGTGTGGGCCTCCAGTGAAACGACGTTCGGCCTGCCGTTCACCCGAGTGATGCCCTCCTTCGCCCCGCTCACCGAAGGGCATCCGCTGCTGCCGGAGAACAGCTACGCGCTGGCGAAGGGACTGCGCGAAGAGATGGCGCGCCAGATGAACCGCTGGAACCCCGGAACGTCCTTCGTGGGACTACGCATCTCCAACATCATCCAGCCGGATGAATATGGGATGTTCGCGGGGTGGCAGGCAGACGCGAACATACGCAAATGGAATCTGTGAGGCTATGTCGACACGCGCGACGTGGCGCAGGCGTGCCGGCTGGCGCTGGAGGCGCCGCTCGGCGGTGCCGAGCATTGCATCATCGCTGCCGCCGATACCGTGATGGCGGGCCCGAGCCGCGAACTGATGGCGGAGTGTTTTCCGTCCGTGCCGCTCGCAGCGGCACTCGGCAAGTTCGAGACCCTCCAATCGAATGCAAAGGCGCAGCGGCTGCTCGGTTACGTGCCGCGGATTCATCGTCGGCTATTCGTTGCTCGCGCAGCGTATCAGCGTGGACCACAAGCCCTGATAGTTCCGCCCTGGGACAAATGGGGACAGCTCAGACCCCATTAAAAAGTTTTTGAATCAGCTCAATAGCTGCACGCGCGTCGCGTGCGGCCGGCGGCGCAATGTCGCTACCTGACTAAGTTGACTTTGGCTCAGGGTGAAACCAACCAAAGTCAACGAAGGTTTGCGGTGGCGTCTCAGGGTTGCGCCAGCTTGATCGTATCGTTCCCGTCGTCACTTCTCAGCAAGGCACTCCGGGCCAGCGAGGTCTCGTTCAAGCGTCGCTGCGCCGCTGCAATCTCGCGATCCAATCTCTGCAGATCCCGCTGGTAATACTCGTTCATCATCCTTACGCCCGCGGCGTCGGTACTTTCTCCGCGCCTGGGCTCCAGTGCTTCCCGACGGCTTTGCCGCGCCCGCGCCAACCTGCGGGTTGCCTCTTTGAAATCGACAGTAGCGGCAGACTTCGAAGTCATGAGGGAGTTTCTGGCCGGTGCGCTTAACACGTCCGAGTCTGATACGGTTGCCGCTCGCGGCAATGGTGTCGTTTCGGGTCGATCGGTGTAAGTGATGCGCCCATCGATATCGGCCACCTTGTGGATCGATTGAGCGCACGCGCCAGCCGAGACGCAAAGAATTGCCGCCGCACAGATTCGCCACAGGGCATTGAGAGAACAGTTATGACAGGATTTCATGAGATAGCGTGACCACACCCGGAGGACAACTGCTGCGGCAGGGATATATATCCAGCATGTGACGGACCGGTTGTCGGCTGCCAGGGAGCATCGCGAACCGGACTGACGGATCGCAACAGTTCGTGTGTGTTGCGATTCGCCTCGAAAGCTACGCTGGCTTCACGGCCGAGTCCGTTCGCTGGCGCGCTTAGCAGGGCAGATTACGAACACTGGCGGAAGAGCGCGGAAGAGGGTAGGGCTTGGCATGTTGCATATAACGCAAGATACCAAGCCGGAACCTTCGCCCTCCCTCGTGGTAAGCCCTGCTTCTTAATTGGCTGTTGCGATCGGGGCGTTGCAGACAGTCGACACGACCTGGCCGTAGCCTGATGTGCTTTCCGGGCGGAAGTAGGCGGGACCGTTCTGCATGCTGCCGGCCCATACGGTGGCGCCGCTGCCGAGTGCGCCGGCATGCATACTCCACTGCTGGTAGCTGAGAGCGCCGGCCTCGCAGTCAACGGCGATCAACATGACGCGGGACTTGTGTTCGTAAAAACCATGACCCATGTTCATTGTGTCGGCAAAGTTCTCGAGTATGCGAACCTGGATGATGTTGTCCGTACCCTTGATGAGGCTTTGCGAATCGACGAACACTTGCTCCTCAGCCGAGGACGACACCATTTCCCAGTCGGCGGCGAAGGCGTTGAGGGAAACCGCGGCGAGGAAGACGGCAAACAGGGATTTGAACTTGGTCATTGCGATACTCCTTTTGAGATCCGCTGACCGAAAGGGACCGGCCGGCGCTCGGCCAATGGAAAGCCGATTGGTGCAGTGCAATATCTTCCCCTTATTGGAGAGGAAAGATATAGAGCGGATAGCATTGGTGCTATGCAATAAATGCGCTGAATTCTGCAACACCACTGAAATGGAAGATTCAGGTCTGCCCGCCCCAGGTTTTCTGTGATTCTCTCCACCTAAGGCTTACACCCAACGCAGATACCCTACGTGCATAGCCCGTTGGATCACCCTTTTACGCGCAGATACCCTACGTGCCTGGCACGTCGGAGTACCCTTTTAGGGCGCGGAGGAAAAACAAAGGCAAAGAGAATGGAGAGACAGTCCGGAAGTTGATGCGTGTAGGTAAGATTACATAACTTGCCACCGCGAGGAGTGGAAACCCTGTTTATCGATGATTATCGGATTTCGATATTCAGTTTAGCTGGCCTGATGCCGTTTCCCGTTGAAGGACTACGACGGTGATTGAAAGCGGAAGCAAACGTCTGGAAACCAAGGGCTGGAAGATTGGTTCTGCCCGGGAATTTCTTTATCTGAACGATCAGGAAGAGGCCTACATGGAGTTGCGCCTGAAGCTCGCCGACGCGTTGAATCATCAATGAATCAACCGGAATCTGACGGTAGAGAATCTCGCAAAAGCAGTGAGCGCGAGCCAGTCGCGCATCGCAAGAAGGGAAGCCGACGATGCCTCCGTTTCGCCCGATCTTCTGATTCGCTCACTTTTGGCCACGCGCGCGTCCAACAGCGATCTCGCGAAAATCATCGCGGGCTCCCGCGCTCGCCAGAAGGCCGCGTGGCTGCTCGTTCATGCAATATGCCTGGCCTGCTCCCGTTACCGCAGTCGCAAGCCGCGGGAGATTCTCGTCCATGACCTCCTTCCACGAGAACTCAGGACATGCAGAAGCCTTACCTGTGCGCCAGTCGATGAGAACCGAGCACCTTTACGCAATCGACCTACTCCGTTTTCTTGCGGCTATGGCCGTAGTCGCCTGCCATTGGTGCTTCTCGATAGACCGGATGCAGCCGATCATGAAGATCAATGTCGCCAAGTACGGTTTATTCGGTGTGCATTTATTCTTCTTGATCAGCGGCCTGGTCATCCTGATGTCGGCCCAGGGTCAGGACTTTCGCGGCTTCGTCGTCGCAAGGATCGTACGACTCTATCCTGCGTTTTGGATTTGCTGCACCATCTCCGCGATTTTCGCATTTATCGATCCGCTCCTGGGATGGCCGGAATACTTCGCTAACATGACAATGTTTCCAAACCCGTTCTATGTATCGTTAATCAACGAGGCGTATTGGTCACTTGTTGTGGAAGCGAAATTCTACTTATTGATATCTGTCCTGCTTCTCTGTGGCTGGCTGCATCGCATCGAGCTTGTGATGTGGGTTTGGTTGGCTGCAACCGCTTTTTCGACTTCGTACCTGATGAGACATTTGATAATGGCGCCTTACTCGAGTTTTTTTGTGGGTGGGTGCGCGTGCTTCCTTCTCCGGCAGCGTCCAACCTGGGATCGATGGGCGCTTCTATTTGTAGCGTGGGCGGTGGCTATGAATGAGACTGTCCGGGAAGTCGTGAAACAAAATAACGTGCCTGACACACTCACAAGCTGCATTCTCGTGACGTCTTTCTTTGCTGTGATACTTGCGGTCTCGAAAAAGTGGTTGATTATTCCAGAATGGAAGGGCATAGCGCTGCTTGGCGCAATCAGTTATCCGATCTACCTTTTGCACCAGCGCATCGCGATTGAAATTGGCTGGACGACAGACAACCCAAGCCTGCTCTTGTTGGCGTTTGCATGGATTATCATCCTGTCATGGGTCGTGCACCGCTGGGGCGAACTTCCGCTTCAGCGCTGGATGAAGGCCAAATTCAACAATGCAAGGCACATTAACGATCTGCCGCCATCCCTGTTGTAAAACCAGCTTCATCAAAACCGCCGGTCTCAGCCAGGTCGTTCGCCCAAGGCAGGTCGGACCATGCCAAGTTTCTGATTACACAATGCAAGAAAGCGTAGGGTCAGAAAGCGTCGGGTCATCAGAAAGCGTAGGGTCCGGCCTTGCCTTTTGCCCCCTCTCCTCTGTTATCGAAAAAGCGGGTTAACCGCCTCAGCTCTCGCGCCCCAGATCAAGCAACCCCGCTTGTTGCGCCTTCGGCGGATGCGCGCGGATGGCGTCCTCGTTCGGCTCGGTTCCCCAGCCCGGGCGGTCCGGAATTACAAGGTGGCTGTCCACAATCTCCGGCACGTGGGTCACCAGCTCGTGGTCCCATTCGAGGCGGTCGATGTCGGTTTCCATGATGCGCAGGTTCGGCACCGCGGCCGAGAAGTGCGCGTTCATCATCGTGCACAGGTGGCCGTAGAAGTTGTGCGGCGCGACGTTGACTTCGTGGGCTTCGGCAGCGGCCGCAATCTTCATCGACTGCCACACACCGTTCCAGGGCGTGTCGACGATGGCGACGTCCATCGCCTGCTCCCGAAAATATGGCATGAAC
>JANMYN010000259.1:0-3398 GCA_031382195.1 Betaproteobacteria bacterium | reverse complement strand
CCACATCGGTTTGCGCGTCGTTGCACAAACGCTAAGATGATTTCATGTTACTCCAGCGATGGATTCGGCTCGCCTGGACGAAAAGGACGCAATGTTCCTGCACCTGGATCTGCTGGCGGTACTTCTCCTGGGCGTCGTGGCCGGCACGCTCGGCGGTGTTATCGGCTTCGGATCGTCGATCATGCTGATGCCGGTGCTGGTGATCCTGTTCGGTCCCCGCGTAGCGGTGCCGATCATGGCGGTGGCGGCCCTGCTGGCAAACGCCTCGCGCGCGCTCGTGTGGTGGCGGGAAGTGGACTGGCGTGCATTTGCAGCCTATTCCGCAACCGGTGTGCCGGGCGCAGCGTTGGGTGCATCCACGCTGCTGACGATTCCGCAGCGCTGGATCGAATTAGCGATGGGCGTGTTCTTCCTGACCGTGATCCCGTTTCGACGCTGGCTGGCGCGACGCGACGTGCACATCAATCTCTGGCAATTGGCCCTGGCCGGCGCGCTGGTCGGTTACATCACCGGAATCGTGGTGTCGACCGGTCCGATCAATGCGCCATTTTTTCTGGCGCTGGGCCTGGTCAAGGGCGCCTACCTCGCCACAGAGGCGCTCGGATCGCTGGCGGTTTATGCGAGCAAGGCCATCGTGTTTCGCAGTTTCGGCGCGCTGCCCATGGAGACAATCTCCAAAGGTCTGATCATCGGCAGTTCGCTGATGATCGGTTCTTACGTGGGGAAACGCCTGGTGCTCAAACTGCGGGCCGAACAGTTCAGCCTGTTGATCGAAGGATTGCTGCTCGTGTCGGGGCTGACCATGCTGGGCGCCGCGATACTCGCGCACTGAAAACTTTGCGGTCAGCGGATCGCGTTTGATTCAGGCGCAGAAGAATTCCAGGAACTCCTTTGCCAGCGCTTCCGGTTGCTCTTCAGGTACGAAGTGCCCCGCTTCCGGGATCATGCCGCCGCGCACATCCAGTGCGACGCGACGCAGCGACTCGACGACTTCCATCCGCCGCCCCCAACTCTCCGCGCCACCCAGGGCCAGCACCGGCATCGGCAGCTTGAAGTGCTGGATCAGGTCCGCATTGCAGGCGATGTCGTTGGGAATATTCCGGTAGTACTCGAGGCCCGCGCGCAGCGCGCCCGGCTGGGTGTAGCAGCGCAAGTACTCCTTGACCGATAGCTCGTCTATGGCGTCGGGGCGAAACGCGTAATTTCGATAGAACCACCCCAGATAGATGTCTTCGCGACCTTGAATGAGTTGCTCGGGCATGTCCAAGGTTTGATGAAAGGCGTGATGCCAACGCTTTCCGCCTTGGCTGATGTCCGGGCTGCCGTCGCCCGGGATGGTGACATCCACAATCGCAAGTCTCCTGACCGCCTCGGGATGATGCGCGGCGAGGGAATAGGCGACGGGGCCGCCCCAGTCGTGACCCGCGAGAAAGAATTGCTCGATGCCGAGCTTGTGATTAAGCAGTTCCCAGAGATCGGCAGCGATGGTCTTCTTGTCATAGCCATTGCCGGGACGAGAGGTATCGCCCAGACCACGCAGATCCGGTGCGATGACCTGAAACGTTCCATTGAGAAGGGGAATGACCTTACGCCATTCGTACCAGGTCTGCGGCCAACCGTGCAGCAGCACCAGGGGGTCACCGCTTCCCGATGTGACATAGTGCATGCGTACTTCGGAAAGATCGGCGTAGTGGTGCGTAACTTCGGCTTCGGGCATGGAAAACTCTCTATCAGGTTGCCTGCTCGTTGGCCCATCCCACGACTTTACTGAAAAGAACAGCCTAAGCAGCCGATAGCTGGGCCGCGAACTGCGGATAGGTTTCCGCGATATCGTCGCGGATACGATTGCGGATGGCCGATAGAATCGAAGTATCGGGGGCTGGTGTGACCGGGACATGCGCCGGGCAGTCGAATTCGAATCCAGTGTTGTCGCGGATCTCCTTGATGCTGTGCCCGGGATGCACGCTTTCAAGCCTGAATCGCTGGCGCGCCTTGTCGAACGCGAACAGCCCCAGCCCGGTAAGCAGCGCGCAAGGGCCGCCGGGCCGATGCACGCCGGCGTCGCTCACACCCGGCGCACTGATGAAATCCACTTTCGGCACCATGACCCTGCGCGTGTGCTCTTCGCGAATCAGGATGACCCGCGGCACCAGGAAGTACAGATATGCCGACCCGAAGGAACCCGGCCAGCGCACCGAGGTATCCGGATAGTCGCCGGTGCCCACGAGATTGATGTTGGCCTGGCCGTCGATCTGCCCGCCACCCAGGAAGAACGCGTCGATCCTGCATTGCGCGGAGAGATAGAAAAGCTCGACGCCGCCGCTGGTGAAGAAATTGATTATCAGCGATCCGAGCACGGTGACGCGCATCGCGCCGGCAGATTGCGAACGCGCGAGCAAGGCACCGGCGCCGGGTATTGGCGAGGAAGCGCCGACCGCAACGTGAGCGCAACCCTGCAACAGGCGTGCGATGACCGTGATGAGCAGCTCGGTCCGGCTCGCTTCGCTCATGCAGCGGCTTGCACTCCGTCGTCCCACTCGACGAGGAACTGCGCGAGGCCTTCGGTGCTACGCGCCAGCGTCATGTAACGGTTGATCGCCGCATCGTCCATCGGATACAGATCTGCGAAGGCGAGCGGCCAGGCGCCGCGTTTCGCCACCGCGATGGCCGATACGTAGATCGAAGGCAGCACGGCGCCGCCGCGCGCCGGGTCTTCGAGCAGATTGCCATCGACAATTTCCTCGACGGTGACGAGCGTGGTCTTCGCGGCATGCGCCATCAGCAGTACCTCGCGTTCCTTGCCGATGAAGACATTGCCTTCGCGATCGGCGTAGCGCGCATGGAACAACGCCACATCCGGTCGGATCGCCGGAAGGACGACAATCGGATCGCCGGCGGCGAACGGATTATCGATGACCTTCCAGTCCGTTCGATGCCGCAACACGTCGGTTCCGATGATGCCGCGCAGCGGAATGAAGGGGATGCCTTTTTCCGCGGCCTGCAGCGCGGCATAGATTGCGGGGCAGGTAGCGTCCATGATGCGCAGCGAACGGTTGCGCAACGCCGCCGTGAAGCAGGGCGCGGCGCCGAACTCCCCCATGGTGATCGCCGAAGTTTCCACCGTCGTTACTGCACCGGCGCCGATCAGCAGATCCGCCTGCAGCCCGCCGACCGGCACGCAGACCAGATGCAGCTTGCGCACGCCGCGGCGCACCAGTGCGCGTGTCGCGGCCATCGCCACGCCGGAGGTGTCTTTCGGCACGGCAAGCAGCGTGCCGTCGGGAATGGCGCCTGCAAGCGTAACGAGGGAGGTCAGGGAAGTTGCGCTCATGATCGGTGTGCCTGGATCGAAGCGGGCGGAGTGGTCATTATGGCGCCGAACACTGCGGAGGTCTAAC
>JANMYN010000226.1:0-3928 GCA_031382195.1 Betaproteobacteria bacterium | reverse complement strand
GCTAAGAATCAGGATAGAGTCGAGGTCTTCCGGCTTCCAATGGAACGCCCGCCAGGTCTGCACGATCATCCGCCTGGGCGCGGTGTGCAGCATGCGCCCCGAAAGCATGTCACCGAATGCACGAAACTCGGCCCCTGGCGCGCTGCCGATCGTCATCGGGGCGCCAGTGAATTCCGCGTGCAGCGACGGGTCCAAGTACATGTCGTAGAGGCGCTCCGGCGGTGCCGGAAGCGTGACCGACTGCTGAACAAGTTTGGGCATGCGAGTCTCCTGCGCTTGGGAAGTGGGCGTTTAGAATACGCCAATCATTCGCGGACATATTTTTTGGACTTTGCACCTTCCCGAAAGGCCGGGCCATGAATCCGATCCATACAATTTTCGCCGTTACGGTGCTTGCCGCCTGTGCGCTGCCGAGCCTGGCGGCGGAACTGACAGCCGCGCAGGTGAAACAGATTCTTTCCACTTCGGAGCGTGAGAGCAGCATTGCGCTGGCCGGAAAAGATTTGTCCCGCCTGGATTTAAGCCGACAGGATTTTCAGCGCGCGAATCTGGTTCGCAGCAGCTTTTTTGCCAGCAAACTCGTGCAATGCGATTTTTCCGGCGCGAACCTCTCGGGGGTCAACCTCAACGGCGCCTGGCTGATGGGGACAAACTTTTCGGCCGCTGATCTCTCTGGTGCGTCCCTGATGTCTGTCGTGATCCTGGGTGGAGATGTAAAGGCGCGCCCGAACTTCAGAAATGCGAACCTCTCCGGCGCGCGCATCATCGCGGAACTGGACGGTGCCGACTTGTCCCACGCCAACCTGTCCGGCGCCCGCCTTGGTGTCGACATCAAGAATCAAGGCATGGGACAGATGCGCACCAACCTCACCAAGGCCAATCTCGAAGGCGCCAATCTGTCGGGCGCAGATGCGAACCGGACGCTGCTGCCGTTTGCGAATCTGAAGAATGCCAATCTGCGCGACACTGAGCTTTTTCGCGCTGACCTGTCTGGCGCGGACCTCACCGGCGCAGATCTGACCGGAGCGAACCTGGACGAGGCGGATATTAGCGGGACAATCTTCAAGGGCGTGCGCGGCCTGGATGCGGTCAAGAACCTCGATCGTGCCGCACACCGTGACAGGGCAAAGTTCTAGCACGCGCACTCTCCGGTGCAACGCTATGCGGGTCGGACCGCTGCAACAGTCGGTATCCAGCCAGAATACTGACTTCTCCAGATCCGCATGCGCCCGATGGCTCACGCATACCCACACTTGCAGTATCCTCGCCGTCTGTGCGTGCATGCCTTCATGTCCACGTAGCGGCAGAGCTCCAGAGAACAGGGGTCCGGGTCCACCAGCATCGCTGTGAACGGGCCTTGGAACAGATGCCCCACCTTGTTATGCTGGCGATTGACCGCTTGGGTGTAGACCCCTTCGCTACGGCGCAGCAGTAGCGAAAGGGAAGGACTGGATTTCCGGGAATGCAGCACACAACGGTAACGGCTGCCCATCAGGCAATCGGCGCCGATCCCGGCATAGAAGCACGCGAGCGCCTGCGCCAGAACTTCGAGAAACCCGGGACGATCGAGTTCGTCCTCAAAAAATCGGCTCGCGCCGATCGCCGCGCGAGGTGACTTGACACACCGCGCCGGGGAGTTCGATACGAAGAGGACGCGCCATGCGGGCAAGCAACACAAGTAGAGTGCTAAAAGCGAGCCTTGAGCCCCATGGCACTACCTTAAGCCGCTCATCCCCTAATAAGCTCCTTCCGTCGCGAGCGGGGTGGGGATGGGGGCATGCCCGTCGTGCATTTGCAGCATTCACCCCCACCCTGGCCCTGCTACGCTTCAAGTGTTCCCTTGTCCCCCGCAAGCAGGGGAGGGAATTTAACTTCCTTAAAGTAGTGCCATTGAGGCCTGGGCCCATTTCCTTTCTTCGAGGTATCGAATGATTCTGACTCGCATGCTGCGACGAATTTTCGGCGGCAACGCCGCCATTGCGCCGGCCTCTGTCCCGGGGATGGCATCAAGCGCCGCCATCGACATGCCCCCCTTGCTGCCGGAGCTGATCACCCCAGCGGTGGACAAGCTGTTCAACTTCTTCATGCCCACATTCTGGGAACCTCGAATCCCGAGGCGGTCACTGCGGCAGCCAAAAAGATGGTCAGCTTCTGCAGCAGCGGCCACCACTTTGCCGACAATTTTCTGACTTGGGGCCGGAACCTGTCGATGCTGGACGATCCTCCATTCGTGCAGGCATGGCAGTCGAACATCGAAAGCCCGTCCGACGAGGCGATCGTCTGGCGGCGATACGTGCTTGCGTGTGCTGCCTATCACTGCGTCCACCTCGATGGGGATTTCGTCGAATGCGGGGCCTATACCGGGGTTGGCATCAAGACGGTTGTCGACTATCTGGGGGGCCCCGCGTTTCCGAAAACCTTTTGGGGTTACGACGCCTTTGAACACGACCCTTCGATGCTCAATCACCCCATGCCCGAGCATCAGAAAGGGCTTTATAAGCGGGTACAGAATAAGTTTTCTGGCTACCCGCAAGTCAGGTTGATCAAAGGCTTGATTCCGCAGGTGTTCGAAAACGACTGCCCGGAACGCATCGCCTATCTCCACATCGACCTGAACCAGGCGCCAGCCGAAATTGCGGCGCTCGAGCAGCTGTTCGACCGGATGGTGCCGGGCGGCATCCTGATCCTCGACGACTACGAGTGGTCGGGATACTACCGTGCGCAAAAGCTGACGGAAGATCAATGGTTCGATGCGCGACGCTACCGCGTGATGCCGTTGCCAACTGGGCAGGGATTGGTCATTAAACGTTGAACTAGCCTCGCCTGTCCGTCACTCCAACGGCAGGTTTAATCGGCCGGCCGCGCCATCTCGCGCGCAGTCGATCCATGCCGATGCGAACCCGCTCCAAGCGCGGGCTGTCCAGGTGGCGCGAGCCCAAGATAGCCTTGGAATAATAGTCCCCACAAATCTCCCGGGGCACTCGGGACACGCTGTCAATTATCGCCGTGGGCGCGGTTGATCTGCGCACGCAGATTTCGCTCAGGCCAAGCCGGGCCAAACCGCATCGTGTCGCATGTGACGCAATTGATGAGGTCCCGCGAAACCGTTGGCTGGTTTTCACCGACACCCTTGCTGGCGTAAACTCAGCGCTACTTGGAAACGGAGTCAAAACAATGAGAGTCCTCGCCCGCCTGTCCCTTCTCGTCTTCCTGGGCGCCGCCGGTGCGGCGCACGCGCTCGACAAGGTTACCTTTCTCACCAACTGGTTCGCCGAAGCCGAGCATGGCGGTTTTTATCAGGCGGTGGCCGAGGGGATCTACGAAAAATACGGCCTGGACGTGAAGATCGGCATGGGCGGCCCGCAGGTCAACGTCTACCAATTGCTGCTCGGGGAAAAAGCCGATTTTGTGATGGGCTATGACGTCGCCACCATCAACGCCGTCGAACAGGACTTGCCGCTCATCACCGTTGCCGCCAATTTCCAGAGCGAACCGGTCGGCCTGATCGCGCATCCCGATGTGAAAAGGATCGAAGACCTGAAGACGCGCACGCTGCTGATCGGCCAGGCCAGCGAGACCACGTATTGGCCGTGGCTGAAGGCCAAATATGGTTTCACCGAAGCACAGAAGCGGCCTTACGCCTACTCGGTGCAGCAGTTCCTGGTGGACAAGAACATCGCGCAACAGGGCTACATTACTTCCGAGCCCTATGCCATCGAGCAAGGCGGCGTGAAGCCGAAGATCTTCCACCTCGCCAAGTACGGCTATCCGCCGTATGCGCAGACTGTCGTGACGCTGAACAAGACCGTCAAGGAGCGCCCGGACGTCGTCAAGCGCTTCATCGAGGCTTCGGCGCTGGGCTGGAAGAGTTACCTCAAGAATCCGGCACCGGCGAATGCGCTCATCAAGAAAGACAATCCGCAGATGG
>JANMYN010000223.1:0-1932 GCA_031382195.1 Betaproteobacteria bacterium | reverse complement strand
CAGACGTGCGCGGTCGCGCTCCAGTCCACCCATAGATCAGAATGGGCAAGTGCTTGGGCATGAGCACATTCCGCTTTTTGGCGACCGATGCATCCTTGCGTCGCATGCGGCAATAGGCGGCCAGGTACAGCGGCGAACATTCATCGTGCGACTTTCGCATGGCCTATTACGGCCCGGGAACAGCCGGCTTTAGCCGCTCGGAGTGGCTCAATCTTGTGCCGGCGGGCCTGACCCGCGCAGCACTCGATCCGTTATTTGCTGATTGCCGATACAGAACCCTGTTCACCCGTTTATACTTTTGACCAAGAATCTGTAGTGTCGGGCGATCCGGGGGGTGACCAGCGTTATGACAGGCCGGCTTTATTGCAGGCCGGCGCTTGTGGAAATGCACCCCAAGATCGCGCAATGAATAACGGGTGGCGGTGCGGGTTCACCGGCACCGACGCGACGCCCGGGACCAACGAGGGAGGTTTCGCATTGCAGGGGTCTTCCAGGTTGGCCGGGGAACGTGGGCATACAGAGTCAGGAGATCCGCAGGAGCGCCAGCGCGCTCCTTTCCTGAAAAAGGCGGGCTGGTACGCCGTAGCAATCGCCGGCGTTGCCCTGCTGGCATGGCTGCCCTGGCACCCATTCGGAATCCGTGCGAGCGTCGACGTCGAATCGCTGCACGCTGCACTGACAATGGTGTCGTTGGGCATATCGCTCACCATTATTGTCATTGGCTGGAGTTCGTTGGGCGGGCGCGCCCGTGCGGACACGCTGGCCTTGATCCGGGCGTTCATTGGCATCGCCATCCTGAGTGCGGCTTACTTGCTATTCACCGGTTTGGCGCAATCGGACACGAGCGCCTACGCGGTGTTATCCGACGTGCTGCATCCCGGTATGGGCCTGACCGTCGCCACCGGCATGCTCGCTGCATCCTACCTGCCCAACCGTGTCGCCGCGCTGTCCCGGAATCAGCAATGGATCGCCGCCCTGCCCGTTTTAGCAATCGCCGCGACTCTGGCGCTGTCGTGCAGCGCTGCTTTGCTGCCGGGCAAGCCGCTACCGGCCATTGTCGGCATCATTGCCGGCATGGCTCTACTTATATACGGATGGGCCGGGCTGCGGGTATATCAGCGCTTCAAGCGCGACCGAGAGGATGATCTCGTCTATCTGCTGGCCGCCATCGTGACCGGCATGCTTGCCGAATCCCTGCTTTTCCTTGCCGTGGGCAGCGCACAACCCCGGCTCCTGTACGGGGACCTTTACCGCCTGGGAGGTTTCCTGCTGATCTACTCGGCATTGTTCCATCAGGTGGCGCGTGGCCCCTACATCGAATTGCAGCGTGCCGAGGCCACCCTGCGCACCGAACAGGACCGCCTCGCCCGCGCAAGGCAGATCGCCAAGCTCGGCAGCTGGGAATGGGACTTGCGCTCCGATGCTGTGTGGACATCGGACGAAGTGCGGCACATGTTCGGAATCCCGGCAGACAGGATCAGCATGACCCGCGCCGAATTCGTAGACCTGGTATTCCGCGACGACCGCGAGCGCTTGCGCGCGGCGGTGCAGGCGGCACTGGACCAGGATGCAGCCTACTCGATCGACTATCGCATCCTGGGTCAGGACGGTGCTGCGCGCACGATGCACAGCGAAGCGCAACTTCAGCGCGACACGACCGGCAAGCCACTGAGAATGGCCGGCATTGTGCAGGACATCAGCGACCGGGTTGCCGTCGAGCACGCGCTGCGGGAAAACGACGCCCGAGTCCGCAGCCTGAACGTGGAACTGGAAAACCGCGTCGAACAGCGCACCCGCCAGCTCGCCGCCGCCAACAAGGAACTGGAAGCGTTCAGCTATTCGGTGTCGCACGACTTGCAGGCGCCGTTGCGACGCATCGAGCGCTACGCGGAATTGCTGGCGGAAAACAACGGCGCGCGCCTGGACGATACC
>JANMYN010000211.1:0-3871 GCA_031382195.1 Betaproteobacteria bacterium | reverse complement strand
GCGTACTGCAGGCCGACCATGCCGCCGCCGAAGAGCTTGACGTTGTCGCCGATGCCGATTTCGTTTACCGACCGGATGATTGCGCTGGAATCGGACGGATACGAGGCGACGAACACCACGTCGGGATTCCTGGCGCGGATCGCGCGCACGATGGAGGAGAACTCCACGGTATTCGGCGGATAGTTCTGGTCGTAAACCGGCTCCAGGCCGGATTCCTTCAGCCCGGCGCGCACGCCACCGGCGAGGTTTTGCGCAAACTCCGCGTCGGCGGCGAGAATGGCAATGGTCTTCGCGCCGAGCTTCCGGCACAGGCCGAGGAACGGAGCAGCCGAGTCCCGGGCCGAGGCCCAGGGCTGGTTGTTGAAATACTTGTCGTGCCGGATCTGCGCATTGACGTCGAGCGCGAAGTTTCCGATCAGCAGCAAGTCGCGCTGCTTGACCAGCGGCATGATCGGCGCCGTGGGATTGGTCGCATACGGTGCAACCAGAAGGTCGACTTTGTCGACGTCCAGCAGCTTGGAATAGATGCCCGGCGTCATCGACGGGTTGCTCTGGTCGTCGTAGACCACCAGCTCCACCGGACGTCCGAGCAGGCCGCCGCCGGCGTTGATGTCGTCACGCCAGATCTGAAGCGCCACCAATCCGGATTTCCCCGCGCCACTCAGGGGACCGGTTTGCGCGATCGACAGGCCGATCCGGATCGGCGTTTTGTTCTGGGCGTACGCGCTCACCGCGATGGTATAGACCGACAGCGCGGCAACGATCGCCGCAACTCTCGCCAGGATTCGCCTGTCCGGTAACTTCATCAGCGCACTCCCCCTCGTTCGATTCGGCGCATGGCTTTGGCAGCCTGGCTCTTCGCAAACCACGAACCGACGGACTATAGCAGCTTGCCCGAAATGCCGGCGATGAGCGGCGCTCCGCGTATGCCACGCGCGCGGCGGCGAAAATCGACACTGAGCGTAAACATCGTTCGCAGATGCCTGTAAGGATAATAATAGGCGAATTGGTCAAGGCAATGCCATGAGCAGTTGTGGCTGGACCATCGGATTGCGCTCCCGGCCCACTGCCTGTGTTGCCTGACTCACATAAGGAGGGCACCATGAACCGGCTATCGAATTATCTGAGTGTTGTTTGCCTTGGCTTCGCATTTTCTCAAAGCGTCAACGCCCAACAAGAGTCGATCGCGGCACCGGCCCGACAGTCGGGACCCGAATACCTGACCTCGCCCGCAACGACCGTTCTCAAGCGGCCGTTTTCCGAGGCGGTTCGCGTCGGCAATGTGCTTTATCTGTCTGGTTTCACCGGGAGGATTCCGGGCACGAATACGGTCGTGCCCGGCGGGATACAGGCGGAAACGAAACAGGTGCTGGCGAACATCAAGGGGGCGCTCGACCGATACGGCTCGGATTTCGACCACGTGGTCAAATGCACCGTGATGCTGCTCGACATAAACGAATGGGCCGCCATGAACGAAGTCTATCGAACCTACTTTCCACCGGAGCGCATGCCCGCGCGCAGCGCGTTCGCGACCAACGGCCTGGCGTTCGGGGCGAGAGTGGAAATCGAGTGTCTGGCAACGATGAGGTAAGCGGCAATGCGGCAATGCGAACTGACTTCAACTGCCTTCGCGCACGAAGGCGCAATTCCCAAAATCCATACCTGCGCGGGACAGGACGTTTCGCCGCCGCTCGCCTGGAGCGGCGTGCCGGCGAACGCGAAGAGCCTGGTGCTGATCGTCGACGATCCCGACGCACCCGATCCCGCTGCGCCGAAAATGACCTGGGTGCACTGGCTGCTCTACGACATGCCGTCTTCTGCGACCGGTCTGCCGCAGGGCGTCGCGCCGAAAGAATTACCCGCAGGCACACTGCAAGGCGTCAGCGATTTCCAGCGCACCGGCTACGGCGGCCCGTGTCCGCCCATCGGCCGCCATCGCTACTTTCACAAGCTCTATGCGCTCGACGTCGCGCTGCCCGACCTGAACAAGCCGCGCAAGCAGGATGTGGAGAAGGCGATGAAAGGGCATGTCGTCGAACAGGCCCTGTTGATCGGGACTTATCAGAAAAACCAGTGACGAGGGTAGAAGTTCGATCCGGGATCGTTCTCACCCGATAAACGAAGGATAGTGGTCAAGCGCAGGATTTCGTGACCGCGAACGCCAATTTCAGGTTAGGGCAATTTGAAGCGTATATCATGACCTCGAACGTTGGGCGGAGGGCGTTGACGCTCCTGCCGCGGAGCGACGCAGTGGGGATTATTCGTGCAATACATCAAGTCCTGCTGAGCCTGCCGGGAGGAGAAATCGCATGATCGTTCGCAGCCCGTATCCCGATCTGACCATGCCCGAGATGGCCTTCGATCGCTTCGTGCTGCACCAGGCCGCGGCGCTCGGGGACAAACCAGCCCTCGTCGATGCCGGCACCGGCTACACGCTGACCTATGCCCAGCTGGCGCGACGCGTCGCGCAATTCGCCTCCGGCCTTGCCCGGCGCGGGTTTCGCAAGGGTGACGTGATGGCGATCTTCAGCCCCAACCTTCCGGACTACGCCGTTGCCATCCTCGGTGTTTCGGCGGCAGGGGGCGCGAGCGCGACCATCAATCCGCTCTATACGGCAGACGAACTCGGCGCCCAGTTGCAAGACGCCGGAGCGAGATTTCTGCTGACCATCCCGCCCCTGCTGGACCGGGCGAAGGAGGCCGCAGCGCGGTCGGGCGTCGAGGAAGTTTTTGTTATCGGCGCATCGCCAGGCACGGGGTCTCTCGACGATTTGCTCGACCCCGAGCCGGCACACACCGGTTATGTGTGCAATGCACGCAGCGACCTCGCGGTAATTCCGTTTTCGTCCGGAACGACCGGCCGATCCAAAGGGGTGATGCTCACGCACTTCAGCCTCGCGGCGAACATTCGCCAATGCCTGAATGCGGACATGATCGTGGAGTCCGACCGGGTGCTGGCCACCCTGCCCTTTTTCCATATCTACGGCATGGTCCTGATCCTCGGATTGGGGTTGTATCGGGGCGTGACGCTGTACACGATGCCGCGTTTCGACCTGGAAGTTTTCCTGCGCGTCATCCAGGACCGGAAGGTTACCTATGCACCCTGTGTCCCGCCCATCGTCCTCGCGTTGGCCAAGCATCCACTGGTTGACCAATTCGACTTGAGTTCACTCAGGCTGATCGCCTCCGGCGCCGCGCCGATCGCGGCGAGCACGTTGCGCGCCTGCGCCGATCGGCTGAAGTGCAACATGATGCAGGGCTACGGCATGACGGAGGCGAGCGGGGCTACGCACCTTAACCCGCGCAGCCTCGATCCGGAGAAGGCGACATCCATCGGCCCGCCGGTGGCGAACTGCGAGGCCAAGGTTGTCGATATCGTCAGCGGCGCCGAGCTCGGCCCGAAGGAGCAGGGCGAAATCTGCGTGCGCGGCCCGAACATCATGCTCGGCTACCTCAACCGTCCCGATGCGACGGCCCAGAGCATCGACGCTGAAGGCTGGTACCACACCGGGGACATCGGCTACGCGGACGAAGAGGGCTATTTCTTCGTCGTGGACCGGTTGAAGGAACTGATCAAGTACAGCGGCTACCAGGTGGCGCCTGCCGTGCTGGAAGCGGTGCGGGTGTCGCATCCGGCGGTCACCGACGCGGCGGTAAGTCCGTGTCCGGACGAGGAACATGGCGAGATTCCCAAGGCCTTTGTCGTGCGCAAGGGCAAGTTGAGCGAGCAGGAAGTGATGGACTACGTTGCGGCGCGCGTGGCACCCTTCAAGAAGGTGCGCATCGTGGAATTCATCGACCAGATCCCCAAATCACCTACCGGAAAGATCCTTCGCCGCGAACTCGTTGAGCGGGAGCGGCGCCGCATCGG
>JANMYN010000205.1:0-2151 GCA_031382195.1 Betaproteobacteria bacterium | reverse complement strand
GCACATGACCGGCGAGGCTTTCGCCATGCTCAAGGCGCACAGCATCCTGGGTCGCATGATGAAAGAGGGGCCCGCAGATCGGGGTGCATTTGCCGATGGCGTGCGCCGCTCGGCCGATGGCGGCGGGATGCTCCACCACCTTTTCGGCGTACGCTCGCGGGGACTGTTCGGCGAGTTGCCGGACTCCGCCTCGGCATCGTATCTGTCCGGCCTGCTGATCGGACACGAAATTCACGCGGCAGAGGCGGATGGTCGGCCCGTGCACCTGCTGTGCACCGCCCTGCTCGCGGACGTCTATCGTCAGGCACTTGACATACTGGGATTGGAATCCCGTACACTCGATTCCAATGCGGTCACCACCGGACTGTTCCGGCTGGCGTCCCGCCTTAAGAATTAGGTCTCATCAAACATTCACCGCGGAGGCGCAAAGGCGCAGAGGAAACGCAAAGGAAAGCAAAGGAAAGCAAAGGGTATACAAGAGTACAGGCATGGGGAGGATGCAGGGTGATTCTGAAATCGGGCCACGGTGGCAATCCTTTCCACTGGTTTGTTTTCCAATCCTGTCTGCCACTAAGCGGTCATGCCGGACTGCGCACCATCAAATTCATCATCTAGCTTTCCTTTGCGTTTCCTCTGCGCCTTTGCGCCTCTGCGGTGAAGGGGTAGAAAGCCGGAGGGACAAAAAATGAAAACCGAACCGTTTGCGGGCTGGCTCAAGCGCTGGCCGCTCGTCGCCATTCTGCGGGGCATCAAGCCCGGGGAAACGCTCGACATCGGCACGGTGCTGGTGGAGGCCGGATTTTGCATCATCGAAGTTCCGTTGAATTCTCCCGAACCTTTCGCCAGCATCATCAAGCTTTCGAAACGCTTCGCCGACACAGTTCTGATCGGCGCGGGAACGGTCACAAATTGGGAGCAGGTGGCAAAAGTAGCCGATGCGGGCGGCAAAATCATCGTCATGCCGCACGCGGACGAACGCATCGTCGAAGCCGCGAAGCGTCGCAATCTCTACGTAGTGCCTGGATTTGCGACGGCCACAGAAGCTTTTCGCATGATCGATGCCGGTGCCGATGCCATCAAGTTGTTTCCCGCCGAAGCCAATCCGCCGAAAGTGCTAAAGGCGCTGCGCGCCGTGCTACCGGTTGACATGCCGGTGCTGCCGGTAGGCGGCATCACGCCGGGCAACATGAAGGAATACTGGGAAGCCGGCGCGGACGGTTTCGGGCTCGGTTCGGCGTTGTACAAGCCAGGCGACACGGCGGCGAAAGTTGCGCAGTCGGCGGCGGATTTTCGCGCCGCTTTGCATTCATTGCCGAAACGGCAATGAATGCAGTGATTGGTGACTGGTGATTAGTAACTCGTAAATGCGCTAGAGATCTATTACCAATCACCAATCACTAATTACCAGTCACTTGCCCCCTCAGGGCAGATCGTTCGCCAGCATCCCCGACGCCCCAATATCTTCCATCGCAATCAGATCGACGCCGTTTCTCAAAAAGCGCTCCGCCGCATGCAGCGCGCGCGCATCCTTCTCGTGATCGAGCGACCACTGTGCCTGGCGGCACAGCAGGAGGAGCGCGAAGGCGCGACCCAGCGTCATGGCAAAGCGCCGCGCGCCCGCCTCCATCACATCACCCGACGCCTTTGCGATCCATTGCTGGGCATGCAGCAGCGCCACCTGCGCCGACTTGGCGCATTCCAGTAATCGCAGCTCGCGCACACCGGAAACCAATGTCTCGATTTCGATCTGCAGCGCGGACAGCGCACTGCCGGATTGCAACGCGCGCAGCACGTCGAGCGACAACACGTTGGTGGTGCCTTCCCAGATCGAGAACACCTGCGCATCGCGCAACAGTGCCGGTAATCCGGTGTCTTCGACGTAACCGGCGCCACCGAAGCTTTCCATGATTTCGGATAGCACGGCCACGGACTGCTTGCCGGTCACGAGCTTCGCCACCGGGGTGAGCAATCGCAGCAGGTCCTTGCCCGCGACATCGAGCCCATCGGTCTCGTCCCGGCCGAGCAACTCGACAGCAAAGAACGCGAGGTGGAATCCAGCCTCGTACTCCACCTGCAAGCCAGCCAGCGTATCGACATGCAGCGGCTTCTCGGCGAGCGGCGCGCCGAAGGCGACGCGCTTTTTCGCATAGT
>JANMYN010000202.1:0-5156 GCA_031382195.1 Betaproteobacteria bacterium | reverse complement strand
CCTGGCCACGATCCTCGATCAGGCGAACGACTATCGGAATGCCGGCGCAGACGTGATCGACTTGGGTTGTCTGCCCGAAACGCCCTTCAGACATCTGGACGAGGCGGTCGCCATGCTGCATGCGGCCGGGTTTACTGTCAGCGTGGATTCGATGGACCCGCAGGAACTGCTTCGCGGCGGCCATGCCGGAGCGGATTTCCTGCTGAGCCTGAACGAAGAGACTTTATGGATCGCGGACGAGGTGGCCTCGACTCCGGTGTTGATTCCGACGACACCGAGCGACATGGAATCGCTTTATCGCGCCATCGCTGCAATGGAAAAGAAGGGCCACGATTTTCTGGCCGATCCTGTCATCGAACCGATCCACTTCGGTTTCACCGCATCGCTGGTGCGTTACTGCGATTTGCGCAAAAGACTGCCCGAGGCAAAGATTCTGATGGGCACCGGCAATCTGACCGAACTGACCGAAGCCGACACGCTCGGCATCCAGACGCTTCTGATGGGCATCATTTCCGAGCTGCGGATTACCAATATCCTGACGACGCAGGTCAGCGCGCATGCTTCCGGCGTCATTCGCGAGGCCGACAGGGCACGCCGCGTAATGTATGCGGCCCGCAAGGCGAGCGATTTGCCGCAAGGATTCGGCGAAACGCTGCTGGCGCTGCATGCTCTCGACCCGTTTCCCTGGAGTAGCGAGGAGATCGCCGCGACCGCAGCCGAAATAAAAGATCCAAGCTTTCGCGTTCAGATCAGCCCCGATGGGCTCCATATCTATAATCGCGACGGCCTGCGCACTGCGACCGATCCGTTCAAGTTGTTTGCGCACCTCGGCCTGGAGCACGATGGCGCGCATGCCTTCTATCTGGGCGTCGAACTGGCCCGCGCGCAAATCGCCTGGCAGATCGGCAAGCGTTATGTGCAGGATAGCGAACTCGACTGGGGTGTTGCGCAACTGCGCGCAAGCACCGAAGCCGACGCGCAGATCGTTGCGGCCGCTCGTACCGAGAAATCGAAGGCCGAGCCGTGATCTTCGAGACCATCGTCACCACGAGGGATCAAGCGGGGCGCGATCATATCGCGCCGATGGGCATCCGCCACGAAGGCGAGTTCGTCCTCCTCAGCCCCTTCCGGCCATCCACCACGCTCGAACACGTGCTTCGCGAGAAGTGTGCCGTGGTGAATTACACCGACGACGTGCGCATCTTCGCCGGCTGCCTGACGGGACGCTATGACTGGCCAACGTTGCCCGTCCAACATCTGTCCTGCCGTCGGCTCGCAGCAGCGCTCGCGCACTCCGAAGTCCGATTGGAACACGTACAGGACGACGCCACGCGGCCGCGTCTGGTGTGCAGGGAGGTTGCACATGTCACGCATGGCGCCTTTGGCGGCTTCAATCGCGCACAGTCCGCGGTGATCGAGGCAGCTATTCTGGTCAGCCGCCTGAACATGTTGCCGCAGGAAAAGATCGATACGGAGATGGCCTATCTCACCATCGGCATCGAGAAAACAGCCGGCCCGCGCGAACTGGAGGCCTGGGGCTGGCTGAAAGCGCGCATCGAAGAGTTCCGCGGCACCGGAAAGGCGAGCGCCGCATGACCATGATGCTCTCCAGTGTCCGCTCGCTGGACGAAGCGTTGATCGCACTCGAAGGCGGCGCCGATCTGATCGATCTGAAGGAACCGTCACGCGGCGCGCTCGGCGCACTCGACCATGCGGCCGTGCGCATTTGCGTACAGGCAATCGGGGGACGCCGACGCGTCAGTGCCACCATCGGCGACCTCCCTTCGATGGATCCGCAGTTGATGACCGCAGCCACGCAACGCATGGCGACTACCGGTGTCGACTTCATCAAGATCGGCTTCTTTTCTCACCCACGGGCCTTTGACTGCGTCAATGCGCTGTCGAAACTGGCGAGCAGTGCCCGCCTGATTGCAGTCCTATTCGCAGACGAGGCTTACGATCTCGCATTGGTAGACAAGCTCGCCGGCGGCGGCTTTGCCGGTGCAATGCTGGACACCGCACACAAGACCGGCAAGACACTTGGCGACTGGCGGACCGGGAATGAACTCGACGCGTTTGTCACCCAATGTCGCAGCAGCCGACTGCTTACGGGATTGGCGGGCTCGCTGCGACGCGAGGATATTCCCGAGCTTCTTGCAATCGAGCCGGACTACCTGGGGTTCCGTGGCGCGCTATGCCGAAATGGCGACCGCGGACAGGTTCTGGATCACGAAGCCTTTGCTGCGATCCGCGCGGCAATTCCACCAGGCGTCGTTCGAAATCGGCGCGCCGCGGCGTGAAATGCCCTTGCTTTACGTACCGGCGGAAGTACTAACCCTGGTTCGCCGCTCTGGAATAGCTAACCCGTGTACGCGGACTTTTTTGTTACTGATCTCCCCGACCTTCCATCAGCCCGTTCACGGTATGCCCTTCAGCAACGGTAGATACGCCACACTTTCGGATATCGAGTTGTGACCAGCACCGGCGATGACCCTATACGAGGCAACGCCGCCCGTGAAGCGAGAATAGAGAAGGTCCGAACTTGATCGAGGAATAACTTCGTCGAATTCGGCGGCGACGATTGTCGTGGGCGCGCTTACGTGCGGCGCATAGCGCCAGGATTCGAACTTGTCCAAGAGCAGCCACCGTACCGGAATGTACGGAAACTGTTGCACGGCCAGCTCTTGAAGGCTATCGAACGGCGTCACCAGCACGAGCCGCGATACCGGCCGGACGCTTGCGAGGCGAATGGCAACACCGCTCCCCAGGCTTCGGCCGACAACGACGACGTTTGCATGCTCTGCGCGAATCTTGTCAAACAAAGTAAGGGCATCCGAATGCAGGGTTTCCTCGGATGGTTGTCCGGAACTACCGCCGTATCCACGATAGTGAAGCAAGTACAGCGCGTAATCGGGGAACGCAGTGGAGAAGGAGGGAAGATTGGCCGCGACGTCCTCGGCGTTACCGCCGAAGTACAGCAATGCATTCGCGCCAGGGCGTGGCCTGACGGAGATTTGCAGCGCTGCGCCCGGCACGAGAAACTTTGCCGTGGTAGCGCCGGGGCTGAAGGCCACTACTTGCGGAAAGTAGATCAGGGAACGCTGGACGAAGAAGAGAACGGCGCACAAGCCAACGTATACCACCACGAGCGCCACGACGACCTCGATCATTGTGCGGTACATCGGACTAGCAGCAGGCCGCCGACGCGCGCAGCGCGGAGCCTATCCAAAAGCAACGCCGTTTGTCGATCCGGTTGAGCTCGGCGTCAGGCAAGCCGAAACTGCGCCAACGAAGCGGTCGCATTTCCGCCACTTGTGTCGGGAATGATGCTCAACTCGAGCACGGTGACTGCCGGGAGTTCGACGTGATGGTCTTCCGTCTGGAAGGATGCGCCTTGCGGACTGAAGTTCCATTGCTGCCGCACGATTTCCCGGAACGACTGCCCGCAATCTGGCGACCACCGCAAGACGTACTCTTGCGTGCGCTCAGTGCGCGTCTCCACGAAGTTCAGCCAGATGCGCCGGAGCCGTTGCGGATTGGCGAAAATAATTCGGATCGTCTGCTTTCCGGGCCCTGCGGCACGCCACCCCGAGGCGCCACCGGGCAACAACGCGAACTCAATTGGATGAGCCGCGTCCTCCGAGGTGATTTCCACCTCCGCGAGTTCCTCAACATTCAACCAGTCCTGATCAGGCAGTGCGCCTTCCTTCGGGGCCGGGGCAATGATTCGTTTGCGCATCGGTGTGCCTCCTGAATTTAAGCTAGAGCATCTCCCAGCGGCCTTAATAAACGAGTCGGGCGGCATGTGGCCACAGCACAGAGCGCGGTCCGTTCGAACGCGTAATGAACGCCGCTTTTGCACTGGGTATTCCCACTCCGGAAACGCCAGCACGGCTGGGTGCTACCTGCAGCGGCAGGTCCTACCTGTCTGGGAAAATAGCGCCCTTGATCCCGTGCAAATATCAGGTCGAATATTCGCAATACCAATTTGTGATGCACCATACGTGGCCGGCAAGTGATGGCGAATAGCGCGGGGACTCGCTTCATCTCCCCTCAAGCAGATTTTCGAGCCACAAAATAAGTACGCCAAGGGCCTGATTCGCCCATATTCTACGGCCCAATTTCGCGGGATCAATGTTTTACGCGGGGCCGACCCGGATTTCCCCCAGGCAATTACGCAATCCCCAGTTCGGAATCCATCGCCCTGTAAGAACAGGCTGCGTCGGTCGTTGACTCAGTGCCAGGGAAATCGGCCCGACACTTACGTATTTCATTTGGAGGCTAATGCCTTCCCATCAGCCACCCGTCACCGCGGCAGCGCTGACAGGTTTTATCTGCACTCACGCCTGTGCCGGCACACACTGGGCATTCGGTCCAATCCATCGGGTTCGGGCGCCAGGTAATTCTCCCGCCGCAGGGCATACCGCTGGCGCTGGGAACTGTACACATGACGGTTCTTTCGACAGTTCCGGTGTAAACCCGGCCGCATCGCATGCACCCGGCGTCAGGCCGGGGCTTCCTGAGAATGTCGTGTCGTATCATATGGTTACAATTTGACATCGAATGCCGAAAATGAATGAAACCGTTGAATAATAAGCAATTTTTGAGCCCGGCGGCAATGCAACTGCCAAGGATTTGCCCCTACAGACCCACACGTGCTTGACTGCCGTCGGGTCTCAATACGGCAGCCGACCCCGATTCGGCCCGGTCGACGCTATCGATTTGCATCTATCCAGATGAACGCAACACCGGTCACCCAAGTCATGCCGAATTTCCTGGAAGCAAAGCAAACGCCCCGCAATTCGCGGGGCGCTGGCTTTGGCCATTCCGAACTTCAGCCTTTCTCAGGTAACTGTAGCCGCCGGTTGCTTGCGCCGGTCTCCTGCGCGACGCTCGGGAAACTCAATCGGGACCAAAAACATACGCCGGTTGCCGTCGCGCAATTCGAAATCGACCCCGCCCCGGACGGGCCGGCGTGGGCGCAAGATTGCATAGACGTTAATCGGACTTACGGCGAAGTTATAGATATCCTCAAGGGGTTGCGCATCCGCCTGATGGCTGATCTCGAAATCACGACACAGCATCGCCATAACCATCTTGATCTGCAGCATTGCAAGTTGTCGGCCGGGGCAAAATCGTGGTCCGGCGCCAAACGG
>JANMYN010000130.1:0-1803 GCA_031382195.1 Betaproteobacteria bacterium | reverse complement strand
ATCAGCGGCCAGGGCAGGATAAATCCGGGAATGTCGGTATCGATCATCATTACCGAGCCGATCACGAACGCGATGATCCCGCCGATGCCGAGCGATCCATAGGCGGGCACGAACACTTCCGCGATCATGAACGCAATGCCGAGGACGAGCAACGCCACACCGGCAAAATTCACCGGCAGCAACTGCAGCGCGTACAGTGCAATCAGCAGGCAGATCGCGCCGACCACTCCGGGCAGGAGGAATCCCGGGTTGTAGAACTCGAACAGCAGCCCGTAGATGCCAAGCAGCAGCAGAATGTACGCGATGCTCGGATCGGTGATCAAGGCCAGGAAGCGACTACGCCAGTCCGGCTCGATCGCGGTAATCTCCACGCCCGCGGTCCGCAAAATACGGTCCTGGCCCGCAACACTGAGCGCGCGCCCGTCGAGCTTCGCGAGGAGTTCTGGAAGGTCGGTAGCAATCAGGTCGATTACGTTGAGCTTCAGCGCTTCCTCGGCCGACAGGCTCACCGCTTCACGCACCGCTCTTTGCGCCCACTCGGCATTGCGACCACGCAATTGCGCTAGCCCGCGAATATAAGCCGCCGCGTCGAACACCGCTTTGCGCCGGGAAGCATCACCCATCCAGTCCTTTTCCGCGTCCTTGGTCTGATCGGCTTTTTTTGCGGTTTTTCGCTCCGGTTCCTGCGGCTGGCGCTGCGGTTCCGGCGAACCGGGCATGCCGCCGATTGAAATTGGGGTTGCCGCACCCAGGTTCGTGGCAGGTGCCATCGCGGCGACATGGCTCGCGTAAAGAATGTAGGTACCGGCGCTGGCGGCACGCGCGCCGCTTGGCGTTACAAAAGTGGCCACGGGAACCGACGATGCGAGGATGTCCTTGATGATAGAGCGCATCGAGGTGTCGAGCCCGCCCGGGGTATCCATTCTCAGCACCACCAGTTGCGCTTGTTGCTCGCGGGCACGTTCAAGGTTGCGATGCAGATAGTCGGCAGTCGCGGGACCGATCGCACCGTTCAGCGACAACACCACCACCGGGCTCTGCGCGCTGAACGCCAGGCTCGCGTGCAACAACAAGAAGATCAGCCCACCAAATAGAACTCGCATCGGATGAACCGCGAATCGGGTTTCCCTACAATCACTATAGCCCCATCACCGTGGACTGCAAACACAGGCCCGATCAGTCAAGTCGCGTTCACCTCCGCGAACGCGGCCTTGCGTTTTGCAAGGTCAGAGCCCCACAGCCCGAGCCCAGCCAGCAGCTGCGTTTGCTATTGCATGCGATGCCAGATCTGGGTTCGCCCGATCAGCGATATGCCGATGAAACCGCGCACATTGAGGCTTTTGCCATCCTCGGAAAGCGTCATCTTGCAGCGATAAGTCTTGCCGTTCTTGGGATCGAAGATTTCTCCGCCAGCCCAGGTATCGCCGTCCTTCTTCAGTCCCCACAAAATGGTCATGCCGAGGATGGGTTTGTCCTTGCGCTCGCCCTTGCACTCCTTGCACAGGTGAGCGGGATCGTCGCCGGGCTGATCGAAGAGTTTTTCGACCACCCCCTTGAGCTCGCCGTTTTCTTCCGTGATTGTTATGATCGATCGCTCCAGCTTGGACTTGTCGTCGATGCTGCGCCAGGTGCCAACGGGCGAGTCGGCGGCGCAAGCAAGGTTCGACGCAAGCATCAGCGCTGCGGCGACAAGAAGACTTTTCATGGCATTCATTTCGTTCTCCTTCTGGTTATATTGGAATTATTCGCCTGAAGCACCACCGGTGGCGCGACACGCAATTTATCGATCGCCTTCCAGTTCCA
>JANMYN010000117.1:0-5856 GCA_031382195.1 Betaproteobacteria bacterium | reverse complement strand
GCTGGCTGGTCGCAGAGTATCCGGCGCTGGTCGTTGAGGCCAAGCGCGAGCGGGCTACGATCTATTGGGGCGACGAGATGGGATTGCGCAGTGACCATGTGAGCGGAACCAGCTATGCCCCCTTGGGCCGCACGCCCGTGGTGCGCGCCACCGGGCAACGCTTCGGTTGCAACATGATCTCGGCAATCACCAATCGTGGGGCGCGGGCGTTCATGGTGTTTCAGGGCAAGTTTCAGAATCCGGTGTTCATCGAGTTCATGAAGCGTCTGCTCCGGCAGGTCAAGGGCAAGCTCTATCTGATCGTAGACGGTCATCCGGTGCATCGCTCGGTCGCCGCCAAATGCTTCGTGAAGGACCACGCGGATCGCCTTCGCCTGATCCGCTTGCCCGGCTACTGCCCTGAACTGAACCCGGACGAGTTGCTCAATCAGGATGTAAAGACCAATGCCCTGGGCAAGAGCCGACCGACCAACAAGGCCGAGATGATCGCCACCGTGCGCAGCCATCTGCATCGTCGTCAGAAGCAGCCCCGAGTGATCAGAAACCTGTTCCTCGAAAAACATGTTCGCTACGGCGCCTAGCGGTTCGGCGGAGTAATTAGACACTACGCCACCGAGCCGGTGCATCCGCGCCCGCCCCTGCCAAACTTGATCATTACGGCTGGCGGCATTACTGTCACGGCCTGTTTCAGATCCCGGTGGCCGCTTGATTATCAATTCGCACCCCACAGGCGGATGATGCTGCTGCAGTGAGCGTGCGCGACCGTGCGCAGGCTCGCGTGTTCCGGTACATCCTCAACATCACGCTCGGCCCGAGCAGCAGATTCAAGCGCGTCGAGCGGTGGCGCTAGACCGTATATTGATCGGACTGGATTCCAAAAACCAACCCTAGTAAGCGCAACTCCCCATCGCTTTATGCCACTGACCCGCCGGTTCAAACGGATTGCGAAGAAAATCCGACCCGCCATGCCATTCGCTCCAAATAGGACCCTCGCCGGCCTTGACCTTCGAAGCAAATCCAAAAATATTCAATAGCGTCGCCGGAATCTGGAAATGAGATTTCCTCGTGCTACTCGGCTTTACGTGGATAAATGTTTTTCCCGCTATGAGAATTGGAACCGAGATTTCGCACTCGGACGCATTCTCGGGCGATCCATGCGGCAGTTGGTTCTTGGATGAAATATTCTGCCCGTGATCCGATGTGTAAACAAGCGCAAAATTCTTGCCGTCGAGAATAGAAAACACTTGCTCCATAAACTGGTCAACCGAAAACCTAAGAGCGGCCTCGTACTGCGCTTTTGTACAATACAATTTTTGCGAGGAGAAAGACATGTCGGTAGACCGGCATTCTGGCTGCAATTCCTCTATAAGCTGCGGAGGAATGCTATTGAGGTATGGGTAATGTGCGCCCCATTTTACGAGAGTTATGGCTACCCTGTTGGTGGGGTTTGCCTCATCAATAAACTTGCGCAATTTCCGGAGCGCTATCAGGTCGCGATCATAGAACTTGGATGAAGCCGCCGACGTAATAAAATGATCTATGTCCGCAAGATCAAATGGCGACAGATCATTTTGCAGGCGCCCGTTTTCAGATTGAGCATCATAAAGAACGGTTTTATATCCCGATGCCTTGGCGTAGGAGAAGATGCTTGGTAGTGCCAGCGTGGCATGATTGCTGTCGGGATATGAAGATTTTCCGACCCCAAGTCGAAGAACATAATTTGAAACCGCAGAGTGATTTCCTGCCGAATAGGCTTTATAGGTAAACGCGGGCACCCCCAGTCGTTCACTTATGGCGCTTGCCTGAAGCACAATAGAATTGACAGCACTGAGCGCTTCGTAGGTCACGCTCTCATCAATGACATAAAACACAAGATCAGGGCATTGCGTGCACTCCGTAGCGACAACCTTGGCGCGTTTCGTGTATGGAACAACCTGTGTAAAGATCGCTTTGGCAGAGGCCATGGTCACGTTGTATCCATAAAATGCCGGCCTGCGTCCACCTGTGCTGCTTGAAATAGCGTAGTTTCCAATAATCGCCAGCAAGAGAAGAGATGCGGCTACTTTATTGGAACACGCTAGAGATAATTTCGCCCGGACCCAAATAACTAACGCCAAAATCGCGCTCGAATAGGCCAATACGTAAAGAACCAGTTTCCAGTTGTTGGATATGAATGCCCCGGCAAAATGTCGATTCTGTATGGCTACGCCCATCAGCATGGCGTCTGGAAAACTGCCTGACACCTGGCTCGAAAACGCATTCACTACACCGGCACAAAATAATAAGGTCCCAACGATACGCAGTATGTATGAGCGTGCAATGAGGCAACATGCGACCGAATAATAAGTAATTATCGCTATGGATGTCAGCGAAATGACCTTGAAAAAGCGATTGCTTAATGAGCTGTTCGAAGATAATAGAGATGCAGCGTTCTCATGCAGGCTTCCGTTGTCATAAACGGAAAAAATGATGAGGCACCCAAACGCTATGAGTAACATTCTGTTCTTCAAGAGAAGCGCGCGGATCATGGCATGGTGAGATCGCTAATTTGCCGGGGCAGCCAATCGGAAAAATTCGCCAGCTAATTTCGATAGCTTCGCAACGTCGTCGCTGCTAACTTGCGGCTCTGCACGAAGTCCTCAAATACCCGTTCGAGCATTATCTCGTGCAACTCGCGTGCGAGCACAACTTTCTTGCGCTTCAAGCTCACCACGTCTAGCAGACTGATGCAAAACGCTTTCGGAATGCTCTTTATTTTCCTGATCAAGTGGATTCAGTCCGGGTTGCAGATGCTTTGTGGATCTGTATTTTATCGATTTGGCGCTTGTTCGTGATGCAATACACCCATTTGCGCGATCTGCAGACGCACCTATCCCGTGGCGGACTGCAACCGACTCATTCGCAGCAGGTTGTAGGCCGCACCCACGATGTAGGCGTGCAGTTGCACCCGCGCGAGACCACGGGCGAGTGTGCGGCGCAAGCCGCCATAGGCCTTCATCCAGCCAAAGATTTCCTCAACGCGTTTTCTGTTTCTCTGACTGATGGCGTATCCGGCATGACGGGTGGTGCGCGCATCGAGCCCCGGGGTCTTGCGGCCTTCGATCTGGGCGATGTGTGGCGAGATCTTCTTCTTGCGCAGGTGCGCCACAAACTCCTTGCAGTGACTGCCCTTGTCGGCTCCGAGCGTGGCCGCTCGCACGCGCTTCTTCGCCTGGCGCGTGAGCATTTCCTTGGCCGCTTCGGTTTCCGTCTCCAGCGCCGAGCTCACCCGCAGGTCCACGCACAGGCCGTTGCGGTTCTCCATGAGGGCATGCCCGCCATAGGAGAGCTTGGCCTCCTTGCCCGCACCCTTGCGTGGCAGCTTGGCCTGATCATCGGTAGTGGATGCGTGCGTATCGTTCGTGCGCCCGCTCGCCACGGAAGTCCACCATGCCCCCTGGGCCATCTCCGGTCGAAGGGGGGGCCGTCCTTCGGCTTGACGCTCTTGAGGCTCGCCCACGCTTCAATCAGAGTCCCGTCCACTGTGAAATGCTCATCGCAGAGCAGATTTGCCTCGCGCGCGGCGCGCACCACCGCATCGAAGAAACCTCGCGCGGTATCCTGCTCGACCAGGCGCTCGCGCAGGCGCGAGAAGTTCGACTGGTCCAACCCGGACTGCTCCAGATTCATATCCAGAAACCAGCGGAACAGGATGTTGTAATCGAGCATTTCACAAAACACCCGGTCCGAGCGCACCGAGTAGAGTGCGATCAGCAGACTCGCCTTGAGCAAGCGCTCCGGCGGAATCGAAGGCCGGCCGCTATCGGCATACAATCGATCGAACTCGCCAGACATCGACCTGAGCAGCGCGTCGGCCTTGGCCTTGATCGAGCGCAGCGGGTGCTGGGCCGGCACCCGCATTTCGGGCGAGAAGTACGTGAACATCGAAGCTTGGGGGTCAACGTGTCCGCGCATCGCAGTATCCCTTGCATTACCGATAACGTTATTATGACAAAACCATATAGATCGAGTTCCAAGATTTTTGCATCAAGCTGCTAGACTGGCGCCCATCTGGCGCAGCTTCTCGCGTGCCATTTTTTCGTGCTTGCTGCGGCGTCAGTCTAGTGACAAGGCCGAGCACGATCCGCGTGTTTCGACCGAGCACGCGCGCTTCTGCGATGTATGATTTGGAAGTTTTGCCGCAGCGAACGGCAAAGCCGGCAAGCCGTCGATCTCGATAAAAGATCGGCGCGCCTTTGGAAAAAGGCAACGCATCAACAACCTTTTTGGATAAATTCAAATGCGGCATTTTTGGACTCCTCGAAGAAGTAGGCAAGAGGTAGGCGGATCACATAAAACTTGCCAATACATCCCAATCTTGCCTAACTTTCTATATTGTAAGGCTTTACGAAGGCATCAAAGCAATTTAAGGCTTGGCAATACTGGAGAAATAACCGCGTAAGGTTACAGTGCATATGCTTGCGCAGCCCGCTGTCGCGGCACGATGGAAAGACTGCAATGTATCTGACGGTCGACGACAAAAAAATCTACGCATACACGGCCAACCGCGCCTTCGACGCGACCAAGCCGACGGTAGTCTTCATCCACGGCGCGGCCAACGATCACAGCGTCTGGTCACTGCAAAGCCGCTACTTTGCGTATCACGGCTGGAACGCGTTTGCGGTCGACCTGCCAGGTCACGGCAAATCGGCCGGCGCCGCCCTCGCGACCGTTCGAGAGCTTGCCGGGTGGATCACACATTTTCTGGATGCGGTCGGCGCGAAGGACGTTACGCTGGTCGGTCATAGCATGGGTTCGCTGGTCGCCTTGGAGACTGCGGCGTGCCATCCGGAACGGATCAGGAAGATTGCCATGATCGGAAGCGCCGTTCCGATACGGGTGTCGGAAACATTGTTGAACACGTCCAAGGCCAACGATCATGTGGCGTACGAGATGATCAATGTCTTCGCTCACAGCAATAGCGCGCAATTGGGAGGCAACCGCGTGCCCGGCATGTGGATGATGGGATCGGCGATGCGCTTGATGGAACGCTCCGGCGACGGGGTGCTGCATGCCGATTTCAGCGCTTGCAACAACTATGTAACCGGCCTGGAGGCTGCACACAAACTGAAATGTCCCGCGCTGATGATCCTCGGCAAGCGGGACCTGATGACGCCCATGAAAGTTTCCAAAGATGTAATCTCAGAACTGGCAGATGTCAAGGTGATTGCGCTTGACGGAGCCGGACATTCGCTGATGGCGGAAAAGCCCGACGAGGTTCTGGACGGTCTTATTTCGTTTCTTGCCTGAGGGTATCGCATGGCACAACAGTTTCCGGTCATTCTGCACCACTTCGAAAAATCCCCGTTTTCGGAAAAGATTCGCATCGTCTTCGGTCTGAAGAAAATCGCGTGGACCTCGGTCCTGATCCCGCGCATCATGCCGCGCCCGGATCTGATGCCGATGACCGGCGGTTACCGCCGCACCCCGACCCTGCAGATCGGCGCAGATATTTTCTGCGACACCCAGATCATCATCCGCGAACTGGAGCGGCGCTTCCCCGAGCCCTCCTTGTTTCCGGACGGGAATGCCGGCCTGCCCTGGAGCCTCGGCATGTGGACCGACCGGCCTTTCTTTCAGAACACCGTGAATCTGGTGTTCGGGTCGCTCGCCGATCAAGTGCCGAAGGAATTTCGCGAGGATCGCGAGCAGTTGCGCGGGCAGAAATTCGACGTCGACGCCATGAAAGCCGCAATCCCGCAGATGCGCGACCAGTTACGCGCGCACGTGGACTGGATCGAGGCGCAGCTCGGCGACGGTCGCGCCTGGCTGCTGGGAAAACCGCCGAGCCTCGCTGACGTCAACGCTTACATGAAC
>JANMYN010000090.1:0-12544 GCA_031382195.1 Betaproteobacteria bacterium | reverse complement strand
GCTGGAAGTACCGGACGACATCATGAAGAAAATGGGATGGAAGACGAAGCTCGGCGCAGCGGACGGCAAAATCAAGACCATGATCTTCGGCGAGAACTCGGCACGTCTGTACAAGTACAAGATCCAGGCGGAGTACGAGGCACTCGGCCACGACAAACTGGCCTTGATGAAGAAGCACTACGAAGGCGAGGGCGTGGAGCGCAACAACGTCACTTACGGTTTCGTCGGCACCAAGACTACGGCTTGAGTTTTTTTCTAACGCCGCGAACGGGGAGCCCAGGCTCCCCGTTTTTTTGGCTTGCGCCCTGACGAACCGGCGCCTCCCGTCGCCAAGTCGGCGCCGGGCGCAGCGCTCTCAACAGTGCGTAATCCACTGCAGCGTTTTAAGCCGCGCCCGAAATGGTATGCTCGGCATGACCATTCAACTGACCGGAGACCGGACGTGAAACACATCAATTGGGACGCAGTTCCCGCCGAAAGACTCAATGACAAGTTCGTGCGCAAACTGGCCTGGGACGGCAAAATCATGATCGGGCAAACGCTGGTCGAGAAGGGCTACGTAGTGCCGTTGCATGCGCACGACAATCAACAGGTGACATTCGTGACGAGCGGCGTCTGGCGCTTCAAGCTCGAGGGAAAAACAGTGGAAGTCGGTCCGAACGAAATGATTTTCATACCGGCCAATGTTCCGCACACCGCCGAAGCGCTCCAGACGCTGGTGGCTTACGACGTTTTCACGCCGCCGCGCGAAGACTGGATCAACGGCGAGGATGCTTATCTGCGCGCTAAGTAGGTCGCGCGAGTAATAAAAGCCGCTGCGTTCCTTGCCCGCAGATCAGGCCGGCTGTTCGTCCGCCATGACGTACAGCTCTTTGTTCTCCAGCACGATGCGTTTGCCGAGCGCGTCGAAAACACCACTGGTTTCCGCGATGAATGCCTCCGGGTTGGCCTGAATCGAGGACGGCGTAGGCCACTTGCCGACGTAAGCCTTGAACGCCCCGGCGAGCGCACCCATTTCGTCTATATAACGCTGCGTGGTGTCGCGAATCGCGCTGTCATGGTGACTGAGCAGCCGCGGATACAAACTCTTGTCTTCCATTGCCAGGTGCACGCTGAGTTTGCCGTGCAGCACTGACAGCAGGTGCCTGACTTCGGTTGCATCCTTGCGCAAGAGTTCGGCATCGAAAAGATTGCCCATCGACTTGGCGACGTTCAGCAATTCTCCGTGTTGTGCCCTGAATTTGTCCGTATATGCCATGTGCTACTCCTTTATGTCGTAGGTAGATTGAGCGCGCCGGCAAAGCTGGCGCTTTCCAGGTAAGGGATCAGATCCGCGGCGCAAAAAAAACGTTCCTCCGGCTTCTTGGCGAGCAAACGGTCAACCAGGTCCTGGTACGCGCTGAACTTGCTCGGCAGGCGCGGCGTCGGCGCCTGAACGTGCATGCGCAGAACCGCTTCAACGGTGTTGCCCTTGAACGGTTTGACTCCGGCGAGCATTTCGAAAAACAAGATGCCGGCGCTGTACAGATCGCTGCGCCCGTCCATGGGCTGGCCAAGGACATGTTCGGGGCTGATGTAGGAGGGCGTGCCGACAACCTGTCCGGAGCGCACCACCGTGGTGGTCTCGATAACCCGCGAGACGCCGAAGTCCACGAGCACCAGCGAGGATGCGTCGCGGAACATGACGTTCTGCGGCTTGATGTCGCCGTGCACGATGCCCGCGCGGTGAACGACATCAAGCGCGCGCGCGAGATCTAGAAGAATCTGCGTCGCTTCGTTGGCGTCGATGCCGAGCCCAACGCGCTCCCGCAAATCGCCTCCTTGAATGTATTCCATGGCGACGAACAGACAGTCGTCGGTGACCCCGTGCTCGAAAATCTTGACGACATAGGGGCTGTCCAGTCCGGACACGACGCTGCATTCCTCGATGAACAAGTTAAGTACCGAGGCGCTGACCCCTTCGCCCGGAAGGATCTTGAGCGCGCACAACTGGTCCGTGCGGGTGTTTTGCGCCAGATACACTTCGGACATGCCGCCTTTGCCAAGCTTTCTGAGCAATTGGTAGCCGCGGATCTGCACACGCTTCAAAGCCGCTGGCTGGATCGGGTGCGTGGGCGCTCCGCCGAACAAAACGCCGGTATTGATAATGGTGGTGTTGTCGGGCGCACCGGCGCCCGACAAGCGTTCGCGCAGCGCGGCGCGAAGCGTCTTGCGCATGTCGGCAGTGGTGATGTTGTCCCGTCCCTGGCAATAAACGCCCCGCTGCAGCAGCGTCTGCGCGGCCGCCGGTTCGCCCTCGATGACGGCCACCACCGAGGGTGCACCGGCACGCGCGCGGATCGCGTCCAGCCATGCGGTCTCGGACGCTTCCCGCTCGCTCAGCCCAACCACGACCATATCGCAATCAGCGATCAGCACGCCTTCGCCGGTTACGGCGTGAATGGAGGCGTCCAACTCCGTGATGGTGGCGTTGGGCCATTCGATGGCGACGTACTGCATCAGCAGGTGTCGCCGCTCTTCGGATGGGTCGGCGATGAGTACGGTTGGTTCGAGCGCGGTCTTGTCGTGCCGTGGCATGATGTCGCCCATCTCTCAGAGCCCTGCCTTGGCGGTTACGCGGGCCACCTGCGCGAGCAGATCCTGCTCCTCGAAAGGTTTGCCCAGAAACAAGTTGGCGCCCAGATCCATCGCGACCTTGCGGTGCTTTTCGGCGGTGCGCGAGGTAATCATGATGACCGGCAATTCCCTCCATCGCGAATCATCGCGAATGCGCCGCAGCAACTCGAATCCATCCATGCGCGGCATTTCCACGTCGAGAAGCACTACCGCAGGCAACCCCTCTTGCAGTTTCTCCAGCGCCTCGATGCCGTCGCGTGCTTCGAGCACCTTGTAGCCTTGGCGTGCCAGGATGCGGCTCGTGATCTTGCGCACGGTGGCAGAGTCGTCGACCACCAACACCGTCGAGGCCGCAGCCATGTCCGTCTCGCCTGGGCGTTCCCCGGCGCGTTGCGTCGCCGGGCGCGCAGCCGCGGAACGCTGTGACAATTGCACCGGGTCCAGAATCAACACGATCTCTCCGCTGCCCCGCACCGCGGCGCCGGTGATGCCGGTCACGCGGGCGACTTGCGCGCCGATGTTCTTCACCACTACTTCCTCGTGGCCCACGATCTCGTCGACCTGGACCGCAATGCGCTGGGCGCCGCCCCGGACCAGCGCCAGCGGCGTGTTGCGCTGAACTCGCTGCGCTTCGCCGTCCATGGCGAGCAGCGCTCGCAGATCGCGCACCGCAAAAGCCCGGCCGCGCCAATCCACCCGGCCCAACTCCTGAATCCGTGCAAGAGATTGCGCACCAACGGTGCGCACCTGTTCCACCATCAGGGTCGGCAATGCAAACAACTGGCCGCCGCAACGCACTAACAGGGCTTGCATCACTGCAACCATCAGAGGCAGGTGAATTGAAAAAACCGTGCCTTTGCCCGGCTCGAAAGAAACGTCCACGCGACCGCCCAGCGCCGCGACTTCGCTGCGCACGACGTCGAGACCCACTCCGCGACCGGCTGCCTCGGTGACATTTTCCGCGGTACTCACGCCGGCGGCGAAGGCGAATTGCACGATTTGGGCATCTGCGAGCAACAGATCGGTCTTCATCAACCCCGCCGCGATTGCCTTGGCGCGCAGTGCGGCAATGTCGAGACCCCGGCCATCGTCCTGCAGGGTCAGCAGCACTTCGTTGCCTTCCTGCCGCACGTCGAGCGTGATTTCGCCTGCCATGGGCTTGCCGGCAGCCAGACGCTGTTCCGTGGTTTCGATGCCGTGCACCACCGCGTTGCGCAGCAGGTGCTCGAGCGGTCCGGCTATGCGTTCAATTACACCACGGTCCAATTCGACTTTGTCACCGCGAATGTCAAGTTTCACGCGCTTTTCGGCCTCGCGAGCGGTCAGACGCACCACGCGGAACAGGCGTTCGCTCAGGCTGGCAAACGCAATCATGCGCACGCCCATCAGTCCGTCCTGCAATACCCGGGTCATGCGTGCCTGTGCCGCCAGCGCAGCTTCGCAGTTGTCGACGTTGCGGCTCATGTTCTGCTGCAAGGTCGCCACGTCACCGGCGCTCTCGGCGATGAATCGCGTCAATTCCTGCAGTCGGGTAAAGCGGTCGAACTCGAGCGGGTCCAGCGCGTCCTCGGCACCCTGGGCCTGCACCATGCGCGACTGCATCTGCGACTGGGCCTGGATCTCCAGCTCGCGTGACAGCGCGCGCAGCCGGACCAGATTGCCGGACATGTCGCGCGCGGTGCCGCGGATTGCGCGTATCTCGCCCTCCATCCGGGAGCGGGCAATGGCTACTTCGCCGGCTTCGGCCGCCAGCTGTTCGACAAGGTCCGCCCGTACTCGCAACAGGGAGCGCGCGCGTGCCGGCGGCGATGTTCGCGGTGGTACGGTATTCAGTGCGGCACGGCTTTCCGACAGCGCCCGGCTGGCATCCCCGATGTCCGGCGGAACTGAGGATTCGACGCAGAGGGGAACTGCGCGATCCGCTTGCGCAGCTTCGCGGCCGGCGTGCTGATGCTCAGACTCGGCTTCCTCGAGCGGCGCCAGTCCCTCCAACAGCACGCCGATGCGGTCGAAAGAGTGTTCCAACCCATCGAAAACACTCTCGGGTATTGCTGTCAGTTGCGCGGCGACGGAGATCCGGGCCTCCATGCTGTGGGTCAGTTCCCCCAAGCCCATGGCGCCGGCCATGCGGGCACCGCCCTTGAGGGTGTGCAATAGCCGCGCCAGCGATTGCGGCAGAATTCGCTCTTCCGGCCGGGCGCGCCAATCGCGCAACGCGGTGCCGATCTGCGGCACCAGATCTGCTGCTTCTTCCAGAAACATCGGCAGCAGATTCACGTCGATGTCGTCCTCGAGCCGGTTGCGTCGGCGGTCCAGACGCGGGGCCGACGCCACCTCGCCAGCGAGCCCTTGCTCCGTCGATGCCGAGGCGCCCGCCAATTCGATTCTGATCGCGGCGGTCTCCTCGCCGACGAACGGATCGACGCGGCCGGCTGCGGCCATCTGGTCTGCAAGCCGCAGCGCCAGCGACTTCAGTTCACTCTCAAGGTCCGTTCGCGGCTGCGGTTGCACATAGCTGCCGATGCTCGCGATCATCGCCTCCAGCGCCACCAATGTTTCGTCGAAAAGTGCCTCGTCCTCGACCGACGTGTCCAGCGCGTCGCGATGCAGCAGCTCGGCAACGTCCTCCATCGCTCCCGCGAGTTGCCGGATTGCGGCGATGCGCACGGTTCCGGCGATCCCGCACAGCGTATGCGCGAACCGGAGCAGATCATGGCTTGCCGGACTTCCCCGGTCTGCCTTTATCGTCTCGAGCTCGGTACGCAAGGCGTTCACGAGCTGCTGCGCTTCCTTCATGAACGACGCGTACAGGGTCCGCGAAATCCGAACGGTCCCAATCTGAACTGATTGCTCGGTAACTGAATCGGCTGCCTCGGCGACTACAGCCGGCCGCGGTTCGGCGCCTTGCGACTCCGCGGCCCGCGCCGCGATGATTTGGGCCTGTGCCGGCACAGGGTCCACGGACAGCGGTTCGCCGCGCTGGATCTGCCCCGCCCACAGACTCAGACTGTCCGCGTCGATTCGGGCCTTGCCTTCGCGCTCCAGTTCGGCGATCCATACGCCGCAACGCTCGCAGGCAAGATCGAGCAAGCGGATCAGGTCGCTGCTTGCCGGTTGCCCGCGTTCAATGACGCCGTTCATCACCCGTTCTACTTCCGACGCCGCTTGCGCCAGCCGGCCGAGGTCGACCATGCGGCCGCTGCCCTTGAGCGTATGAAAGCCTCTCCTGATCGTCGCCAGTACCTCGGCATCGGCCGGCGCATCGTGCAGCCGCGCGAGCGCAGCGCGCACCGATGCCAGCACCTCGAGCGCTTCATCGATGAAAATCGGCAGCAGGGTCTTGTCAGCGGCCCGATCCCATCCCTCAATGGAGACGCTGTCGTCCGTGGGCTGAGGCGACAGTGCGGCAGGCGTCAGCGCAGGCGCAATCCGCTCGACCTGCTCCAACCCGGGTTCTTCCATGGCCTCGGTTACGTCGACAACCTCAGCATCCGCGTTCTTTTTCGCCGCCAACGCCGACTCGTCACCGATCCACGCCGGCGCGCCGGCCCTGAGCATGATGGCGGCAAAGTCGGGACGGCCGAACCTTAATTGTTCGACGTAATAGGACAGGCCCGACAACACTTCCGCCACCCGGGCGAATTCGCGCCCTGTGCCGGATTCGATGCCGGCGCGGAAGTAAGCGATCTGTTCGCTGCAGTAGCCCGCCGCCGCTGCCGCCTGACCTTCGGCCATGACCTGCAGCACACCACGCGCGCCCGCCAGCGCTTCGGCGGCGGCGTCAAGCTCGCGCTGCGCCGTGCGGTCTTCGAAAAACTTTCCCAACCCCTGGGCTGCCGCGGTCAATGCGCCGAGTACCTCGCTGGCCACGCTATCGGCCAGGGTCTGCGCCTGGTTCCGTTGCGTCGCCTGGCTCTGCAAACTCACGCGCTGTGCGTCGTGATCGATCTGCCCGGCAGCGGCGGCACGCAAGCGGCGCGCCATTGCATCGAGCTGAGCCTGGTCCAATACAGCGGCGACACCGGGCGGCGGCGCCAGTGCGTCCTGCAGGAACAACAGCGCGGTTGCCATTTCCACGGCCAGCAACGCGCGCACATCGGCCGGCTGATCGCGCATTTGCGCAGCCGAGCGCAGCATCTGATCGAGCAATTCTCCGAGACCCGCTTCCGACGGCAACACTTCTGACGCCGCCGACAGATCGGCCTCGAACACCGCCAGACTTTGCACATCCCCGTTGACCGCCTTTTCCCAGGACTGCTCGAGCGCTTGCAACTGTTCGCGTCCGATCGGCGCGCGGACGGCGCCAGCATCGGTGGCCACCGTCCTTACATCGGCGAGGTAGGTCTGCCGAACGGCGGCGACACGCTCGCTCGTCGATGATTTCACGGCGATGAAGTACAGCATCTCCCGCATCAGCAATTCAGGCACGTCCGCCGCGCCATCGATTATCTTGCGCAAGGTCTGGTCAAGCCCCGAGCAGACGCGTTTGGCGTGGGCAAGCGGTTCGATCTTGCCTTCGACGAGCAAATCGAAGAAGCCCGTGGCAATCCACCACGGCGCGCGAGCGCGCGGGTCGGCGATGGACGCTTCTATGCTTGCGATCACCTCGCGCAGTGCGATCGGTCCGGTCGCGTTCGCGTCGCGCAGCCATGACAGCAGGCCCTTCTGATAGCGGACGCGGGCGCCGCGCAGAAATTCGGTGTCCGCCTGGGCCGCCTGCGGACCATCACGTTCCGGCGGCAGGCGCGTCAGGTCGGGCCGGAACAACTCCATCGCGGCGAGGCGATCCGAGCCGCTTGCGTTGATCAGTTCCTGCAGCACCGGTTCCAGCGAATCGGACGGCGAACCGGTCGCCAGGTCGGATACGGCACGACGTATGGCTGTCAATGCGCGCCGGCAAACACTCAGCGCATCGTCGGCGCCGGCCGGCGATCCCCCGGCAATCACGCCGACCAGGGACTCGACTTCCTGCACGACGCGCGTAATGACGGCGAGACCCGCCACCACTAGAACCGCGCGAATTTGCCCCAGATCGCGGCATGCGGCCGCGAGCGGTCCGCCGCCTTCGAGCGCAGCTGCAACCCCATCGAGAGTGCGCTCGACTTCGGCCGCGATCGCGCCGAGAGCGGATACGTCGATCCCGATCGGCCTTGTCTGCGTTGTTTCCACGAATCAGCTTACTTTGAACTGCGCCACCGACGACTTGAGAGCCTGGGCCAATTCCGCCACCTGCCCGACCGACGTGGCGCTGCGCTGCGTGCCTTCGGTGGTCTCGCCCGTGACCCGCAGGACGTCGCGCATGATGTTGCGCACCTCTTCCGCAACCACAGCCTGGGTCTCCGCGCTCACCGCGATGCCTTCGATCATTTCCGCGAGATTGCTGGTCACTTTTTCGATTTCTTTCAGCGACTGGCCTGCGGTATCGGACAGCCGCGCGCCCTCGACGACACCCTGGATGCTGCCTTCCATCGCTGCCACGGCTTCCTGGGTGTCGGTCTGGATGGTCTTTACCAGGGACGCAATCTGCGTGGTGGCGTCGGCGGAGCGCTCAGCCAGGAGCTGCACTTCTTCGGCAACGACTGCAAACGCGCGCCCGGCCTCGCCTGCCGCCGCGGCCTGAATCGCGGCGTTCAGCGCGAGCACGTTGGTCTGCTCCGCAATATCCGTGATCACGTCGACGATTTCTCCGATTTCCTGCGAGCTCTCGCCCAGTTGCTTGATGCGCTTGGAGGTTTCCTGGATGCGCTGGCGGATGGAATTCATGCCTTCGATGGAGTTCTGCACGGCGCGCGAACCGCGTCCGGTCATCGCGAGCGATTCGCGCGCCACCTGCACCGAATGCCCGGCGCTGGCCGACATCTCACCCATCGACTGGGTCATCATCTCCACCGACACGTCCGCCGCTTCGATGTCCTGCGCCTGGCGTGTAGCGGCGGCGATCTGCTTGCGCGCCGTCTCACGCGCCTGCTCGGTCGCCGTGGTCACGGCACCGGCGGACTTGTTGATGTTGCTTACCACCTTGCGCAACTGGCCGACGGTCAGGTTAATCGAGTCCGCAACCGCACCGGTTATCTCCTCGGTGACCGCGGTTTGCGCCGTGAGGTTGCCATCCGCGATGACCGCGAGTTCTTCCATGAGGCGCAGGATGGCCGCCTGGTTGCGGCGATTCTGTTCGTCGGACCGCCCGGCTTGCAATTGGCGCTCGCGGATCGACCGCATCAGTTTGACGCCGAAGATCAAAAGCCCGAGCAGTGCCAAACCGATGAGCCCGGCCCCCACCACCTGCATGGTCTGATCCTGCTCTCGCAACGCGTACCAGGCCAGTCCGAGAACCGGCAACAGGAACAGCACGCTCAGCGCCGTGAGCGTCTGCAGATCGCTGTCGCGGCGTCCTGGCGGCGCGTCGGTCGCGAACTTGGGGTTCGGTAATTTCACTGTGTTGGCCATGCTCATGGGAACCTCGCTATATTTAAGAATGCGGCGTGCCGCGCATCCGGGCACGCCGCTCCACGCCGCCTGTGACTCAAACGCCCACCTGCAAAAACTCGGGTGCCTGCAGCAGGGCCTCGATCTCCAATTCGGACCAGTGCTGGCCATCCGCATCACGGTATTGCGAACCCGCCCACTGCTCACTTCGGGTGCGCTCAATTTCACTGAAGTCCGCCAGATTGCGCAGACCTATCACGCGTTCCACCAGCAGCGCGGAATTGTTGCCGTAGCGCTGCCCTACCAGCATCAGTCGCGCTGCCGCCTTCCCTGCAATTGGCGCTTCTCCGCTGAAGGCGGCAAGGTCGACTACCGCGTAGAGCGTGCCGCGCACATTCGCCAGCCCGCGCAGCCATGGTTGCGTCAGCGGCACCCGCGTCAAATCCGGCGGCGGCACAAGTTCGCCCGCGTCCGGCAGCCGGATCAGCCAGCCGCTGCTGCCGCACTGCACGAGCAGGCGGACGTCCTTGCGAACCACCGTTCCGGCGGCTGCGATGCGTCGGGACAACTCTTCCTGGAACGCCCGCAGGCTGCCGCGGCGCCTGGTTTTGCGGACCCTGGTTACGTCCATCGTTTGCCTATTTGCCCTGTGCCGCGATCTTGGCCAGCAGGTCGGCCCCGTCCACGGGTTTGGTAACGTAATCGCGGGCACCCTGCTTCATTCCCCAGATACGGTCGGTCTCCTGATGCTTGGTGGTACAGATAATCACCGGAATGTGTTTGGTGTCTTCGTCCTGGCTCAACTGTCGCGTGGCCTGGAAGCCGTTCAGTCCCGGCATCACCACGTCCATCAATATCAGATCGGGCTTCTCCGATTTCGCCTTGGAGACGCCCTCCTCGCCACCGGAAGCCGTCACCACCTGGAATCCCTTGCCGGTGAGCAATTCACGAAGGTACTGCTGGTCGGTGGCAGAGTCGTCAACCACGAGAATTTTCCTGATCGGCATTGCGCTCTCCTAATCAAAACAAGAACTGGCCAGATCGATGCTATTCGCGGCGAGTGTGCAACCGCACCGCCTGCAACAGGCTTTCCCGGCTGAAGGGCTTGGTAAGGTAGTCGTCCGCGCCGACGATATTGCCTCGGGCCCGATCGAACAATCCGTCCTTCGACGACAGCATCACCACCGGTATAGCGCCGTAGGCCGGGTTCTTCTTGATCATCGCGCAGGTCTGAAACCCGTCCAGCCGCGGCATCATGATGTCGCAGAAAATCACCTCGGGCCGGTGCTCGGCGACTTTGGCAAGCGCTTCGAACCCATCCTCCGCCAGAATGACTTCGCAACCTGACTGTTTGAGAAAAGCCTCTGCGCTGCGGCGAATCGTATTGGAATCGTCCACCACCATCACCTTGATCCCGGCAAGCGTTGGCGGTTGCCTGCTTGCTTCGTTGTCGCTCATGTGTTGCCTTTTCGTGCCATGTCATCGCTTCGGATGCAGGCTCGTTCGCGTTGCACCGGATCCGGCGTCTTCCCGCCGCGCTTGCCGAATCCGGCCATCACTCACCGTTATCGGCTCGCTGCTACCAATTCTTGACGCGGGCCAATCGCCGCTCACAGGCGCGCCGGCGCCGAAGGACTTCTGCGCACCCGCGCCAGCCTCGACGAAAAAGCTGGCGAGCCAGATCACGGCCAGCGCCACCGCCAGCCACACGAGCATCGTGCCCGCGAGGACTTGATCGTCGATCAGATAGTAGTTGCACAAGCGTGCCGGAAATTCCCGGTACATCCATCCCGCAGCGGCCCACATGGACAACAGATTTGCGACGATGAATCCTGCTGCCAGCGGCGAAAGCCGCCGGGCGCACAACCTTGCGGGTACGCCGACCAGCAACGGCAGCGTTAAGAATTTGGACAACTCAACCCACGGATCGTTGAGCGCGGCATCGAGCGCGCGCGGCAGCATCCAGTAACTCGAGGCAAACAACGCGACCAGCGCAAGTGCAATACCCGATCGGTCCAGCCGGTCCAGGTGTGCGTCCAGTTTGGCCGGCAACGAACCGGCGAGTATCCATCCCGCCAGCGCGAGTAGCGGGATCTGCAGCAGCATGTGCGTGACCATTGCCGATTCAAGCGCGGCGCGAAGCGGGGGCAAACCGAGCAGACCCGCCAGCGCCACGCCCACGGCGGCCGAGGTAACCGGCGGCCTCATGAATGGTTTCGCACTGCGCGCAGAATGTCATCGCGCGCCTCGTAGTCGAAGATCGCCGCGAGTCGGCCACTACGGTCCAGCAGGTGCACCGCGCCGTTGTGCTGGAATTCACCGCGGCCGTCAGGGATCGCCACGATACCGAACGCATCCAGCAACGCGTCAACCTGTGCCGGATCAATCGGTCGCGCGACGCGCCAGCGCGCGGGATCGGCGCCGAGCTTGCGGCCCTGCGCCCGCAGCACCTCGGCCGTATCGCGTGCCGGATCGAAACTGATGGTGACGACCATGGTTCGGTTCGCGAGCCCTTCGTCGGCGAGCGAACGCGCCAGCTCCTGCACCTGCGCGCCGGCGACCCGGCACAGCGACCGGCACTGGATATAGACGAAATCGACCAGCACGATGCGTCCGGCGTAGTCGGACAGCCGGAAAAGCCTGCCGTCCTGATCCTGAAGAACAACGGCTGGCGGCGCCTTCGGCCGATCAAGAACTTCCAGCCGGCGCGCCTGTTCGCTGGTAAAGGCGCGAAACCCGTCGGTCGCGCCGCCGAGGGCGAGGAATCCGACAGCCGCGACCAGCAGCGCCGGCAGGGCGCGGGGCATCACGCCACAGCCGCGGCCGCGCGCAGCCGCGTCAGGAAGCGCGCCACCAGAATCACGGCGGCGACCACGGTTATGGCGGCGAACAATGCGCCGAGCCGGTCGTAGGACATCCATTCCGGCAGATGCGCGGCGTAGCGGCGCGGCACCCCCTGCTTTCCGGAATAAAGAAGCATCAGCACGAATCCGAGCCCGCCGCCTGTGTACGCCCAGAACGCCGCCCTGTCGAGTGCGCTGTCACGGGAACGGCCCTCGCCGGTCGCCAGCCAGCACATGAATCCGAGCAACATCGCGACCACGCCGAGCAGCAGATAGAAGTGAAAGTGACCCGGAACCCAGCGCGTGTTGTGCATGACCTCGTTTACCCGGATCGTGCCGTCGATCACCGCCGGTACGATACCCGCGCTCCAACCCAGCACCGAGAGGAACAGCAGCCCGGAAGAAAGATCCCAACGCATGCCCGAACGATGCACGTTCGCAAGCGTGCCGATCGCGGTCACAGCCAGCACCGGGAGACCACTTCCGTAGGACACGATCTGCCCCAGCACCAGGGCCCATGTCGGCATCGCGAAATCCATCAGCAGGTGATGCGGATACACCGTCAACACCATCAGCAGCGTTGCCGTCCATGCCGCGAGGAACGGGCGGCTCGATTTCCACGGCCTGCCCGTGTACCGCGGCAGAATCTCGTATACGGC
>JANMYN010000089.1:0-2500 GCA_031382195.1 Betaproteobacteria bacterium | reverse complement strand
CGTGGATGATCATAGTCGCGCCATGACCGCGATCGCGCACGAACTAATCTGCCCGAATTCAGAACGCCCCAACAACCTGAACCGAGACGAACCGCCATGCTCAAAAACATCCTGATTACCGTTGCCATCATAATTTCCGTGCTTGCCGTCGTCGTGGCTTTGCAGCCCGCCGAATTCCGCGTCGCGCGCAGCGCCATCATGTCCGCCCCGGCGCAAGTGGTATACGCCCAGGTTGAGGACCTCCGCAAATGGGAGGCGTGGAATCCGTGGCAGAAAATAGATCCGGCGATGAAGTTGACTTTCGCAGGCCCGGCGACTGGACCCGGTGCGTCGTACTCATGGGTTGGCAACAATCAAGTGGGAGAAGGACGCCTGACGATCATCGAGAGTCGCCCGAACGACCTGGTCCGCATCAAGCTCGAGTTCATGAAACCTTTCGCAGCCACCAACACGGCGCAGTTCACGTTCAAGCCCGAAGGCGATAAAACGGCCGTTACCTGGAGCATGCAAGGAAATAACAATTTCATCGCCAAGGCGCTGCACCTGGTCATGAACATGGACAAGATGGTCGGCGGTCAATTCGAGAAGGGCCTGGCCGACATGAAATTGGTTGCGGAAGCGGCACCGAAGCAATAGCGCGGCCGCCATGTTCACCGGAATTCAACTCAGGAGAAAACGCCATGTCATTGACGAAATGTCTGCTTGCCGCCGTCATCGCCGGCTCTGCGTTGCCTGCGATTGCCGCACCCGACAATTACACAATCGACCCCACCCATACCTACCCGAGCATCGAGTTCTCTCACATGGGTATGTCGATATGGCGCGGCAAGTTCAACAAGACCACCGGAAAGATTTCGCTCGACCGCGCCGCCAGGACCGGAACCGTCGAAGTCGTGATCGACATCTCGAGCATTAACTTCGGCCTTGCGGCGATGGATGAGAAAGCCCGCTCGGACGATTTCTTCGATGCCGCCAAATTTCCGACCGCCACTTACAAGGGCATGGTCCATTTCGCCGGCGACAAACCGGGCATCGTCAACGGCCAGATCACGATCCGGGGCGTCACGCGACCGGCGACGCTCAGCATCAATCTTTTCAACTGCATGCCGCATCCCATGCTCAAGAAAGAGGTGTGCGGCGCCGACGCGGAAGGCGAACTGAACTGGTCAGAGTACGGCATGAAATTGAGCCAGTACGGCCTGGGCGACGCCGGAAAGGTCCACCTGCGCATCCAGGTCGAGGCGATCAAGGACGAATGAGTCTGACCACAACATCGCCATCAGGAGAAAAATCATGCCCGCGGAAAAATCTGCTCACCTGGCCGACCGGCCCTTCGTCATATCGCGCGTGTTCAATGCGCCGCGAGACATCGTGTGGAAATCCTGGACCGAGGCCGAGCGCCTGAAACAGTGGTGGGGACCGAAAGGCTTCACCGTGCACACCAGCAAGGTCGATCTGCGGCCGGGCGGCATGTTTCATTACGGCATGACCGCACCCGATGGCAGCGAGATGTGGGGACGCTTCCTTTACCGTGAGATCGAGGCGCCGCGACGCCTGGTCTGCATCAATTCGTTTTCCGACCCGCAGGGCGGCTTGAGCCGGCATTCGGGTCACCTCGAATGGCCGCTGCAAATGCTTTCGACGGAAACTTTCGAGGAGGCCGGCGAAAAGACCACTGTCACCGTGCACTGGGAAGCTCTTGAGGCGACGGAACTGGAGGGCAAGACTTTCGACGAAGGCAGGCAATCGATGCAAATGGGTTGGAGCGGCACCTTTGAGCAATTCAGCGATTATCTGGCGAAGGCTGTGCGGGAACAGGGCAAATAACCGCAACTAGCGGACGACATCGGGAAGAGAGAAATAAAATGCAAAAAATCACGCCGTTCCTGTGGTTCGACGACCAGGCCGAGGAGGCGATGAATTTTTATACCTCCATCTTCAAGAATTCAAAGAAGGGGCGCATTGCGCGCTATGGAGACGCCGGGCCGGGACCGAAGGGAACGGTGATGTCCGCGATCTTCGAGCTCGATGGACAGGAATTCTTCGCGTTGAACGGCGGCCCGCAATTTACTTTCTCTCCGGCAATTTCGTTCTTCGTCACGTGCGAGACACAGACGGAAGTCGACGCGTACTGGGAGAAGCTCTCCGCGGGTGGACAAAAGCAAAGATGCGGCTGGCTCCGGGACAAATTCGGGGTGACGTGGCAGATCGTGCCGTCCATCCTGGATAAATTGTTGCAGGACAAGGATACGCAGAAGTCGACGAGGGTCATGAAGGCAATGATGCAAATGGATAAACTCGACATCAAAGGTCTGGAACAGGCAGCGCGATGACCGCGGCCACCGCGCACCTGGTCAGCGCGCCCTTCAATCGATTGATGCCAACCCGGATGAATTCATGAGCCCGAACAGCGGCCCCGGCTACAGCAAGCATCCCGAGCATCGCGTCCATGTCGCTCCCGCCGGCGTGCGCGTGCGGGTGCCATTTAACGGCGAGGTGA
>JANMYN010000875.1:0-2890 GCA_031382195.1 Betaproteobacteria bacterium | reverse complement strand
CCTTCAATTGCAGAAAGCGCGCCTCGATCTAGGCGCTGGATTCCTCCGCAGTTTCGACGATCGCCACACGTGCCCCCCAAAAGGGCCAGCCGTCGAGGAATTCGAGCACGCGGAAACGCACTTGTCCCTGCACAACCAGGTGATGGGCGCCTTCGTTGGTGAGATAGCGCACGACCTGGCCCGCGGTACCAACCCAGTGCAGGTCCTCCGGGGACAAATCGTTCTTCTCCGGATCACGCTGCAACAGGAAGCCGACACGCTTCTCGGCACGTGCCGCTTCCTGCGCCGCGGCAACCGAGGTTGCACGGCCGATCGAGATCGGTGACATGACGCCGGGGAACAGCACGGCGTTGCGCAGTGGCACGATGATGAGCGCATCGTCCGGAATCGCCTTCAGCGTCGCACTGTCGCGCGTGGGATTGGGCGTATTCGAAGACCGGCGCGCTTCTTCCGGCGAAAGCATTTCCTGCATCGTAGACCAGAAATTCATGGCGACTCCTTCTTCTTGCTGAAAGTCAGTGTGAGGCAACCGTCGCGCAATATTTTTTCGGCTAGCGTAAGTGCCTGCGTGGGCAGGCCGATCCGGCGCTGGAAACGTCCGTACGGAATCAGCGGCCACACCCGGCAGCGCCACGTGCACGCGGACCGCGTCCGCGGTTTCAAGGACGTCCACGGGCGGCTCCCAACTGGGCGCCGCCGCAGCGTCGGGGCGACAGAACTGGCGGTGCAGCCGGTCGGCTTGCTCCAGGAGCGTCAGGGCCTCGCTCCACAGCAGACGGGAAAGGTCGCGCGAAGTCATCAGGGAATCTCCGTTATGGACCCTAGATGGCGGCGCTTCGCCGGTATTCAAGCGGCGCAGAAGACTCGGGCTGGTGGGTGCATTTCGCGCATCGGCGCATGCCGCTACGCGCGCAAGCGCCGGGGCGATCGGGCGTGAACCCGTGCGTCGGCCGAATGCCTGTGTGCCTGGTGTGGATTAGTAAACCGGATGGGACTCCGGCGGGCGTAACGCGATTACGTGCCCCGATTTCCGATCAGCGCCAGAAACTCCTCGCGCGTCGCGGTGGAATCGCGAAAGGTTCCGACCACGGAGGAAGTAATCATCTCCGAGTTCTGTTTCTCCACGCCGCGCATCATCATGCACAGGTGCTTCGCCTCGATCATCACGCCAACGCCTTGCGCGCCGATCGATTCCATCACCACCTGCGAAATCTGCTCGGTGAGCCGCTCCTGAATCTGCAGGCGGCGCGCATACAGGTCGACCAGTCGCGCCAGCTTGCTCAGCCCGAAGACCTTGCCGCTGGGAATATAGCCGATATGGCAACGGCCGAAAAACGGCAGCATGTGGTGCTCGCACAGGCTGTAAACCTCGATGTTCTTGACGATGACCAGGCTGTTGGTCTGCTGCGTGAAGATCGCGTCATTGATGACTGCCACCGGATCCTTGCGGCTGCCGGAGGTCAGGAATTCAAGTGCGGCGGCAACGCGATGCGGCGTCTTCAGCAATCCCTCCCGGTCCGGATCTTCGCCGATTTCGATCAACAACTTGCGCACCAGACCTTCTATTTTTTTGGTATTCAACGCCATGGCGGAAATCCTTTCGCGATCGCTCCGTTTGAGGAATAAGGACTCGGCGGGCAAGGCTGGACTCGGGACGCAGACCTCAGGACTTAGCAGAAACCTGTAACAAGACCAGTTTCGTCCGTCACCTTTTCCCTCGCTATTTTCACTGAGTCCTGCGTCCCGAGTCCCGAGTCCTTCTTTTTTCAGTTCACTTCGCTGCTTCCGTGGCAACTCTTGTACTTCTTTCCGCTGCCACAGGGGCAGGGGTCATTGCGTCCGACCTTCGCCGTATTGTGGCGGATCGGCGGGTGCGAGATGCGCTTGTCGAGCCAGTAGGAATAGACCGCCGCGACCGAATCCCCTATGGAATCGGCCGCTTTGCGTCGCATCTCGCGCTCTTCCTCGAGACTCGGTACCGTGTCTCCCGCCTCCTCGGCCGCCTCGCGCATCCGCCCGGAGACCAGCATGAACGGAAACAGCAGTTCCTCGACTTCTTCCGGTTCTCCATGTTCGTCCCAGTCCGCCGCCGACAGCACCACCCCTTCGAGAAAACCCTCGCACCAGGTGGCAAGGTCGTCTTCGCCTTCCTCGTCGGGAAAGACATACAGCGTGATGCCGGCGCCTTCGTCCATTTCCAGCACCGTCTGACTGTAGAAGCGCATCACCAGGTCGAGGATTTCCTCCGCCTGCTCTGCTGTCTCGTAGGCAGGATTGTCCCCGAGCGCAACGCCCAGCCAGATACTGGGTGGTATCAGGTCGGGCGCGCAGGCCACTGCACAGAACAGGCCGTGCAGCATGTCCAGTGGCATCGCTTCTTCATGAAAGATGTCTGACACGAGCAATTGCTCGAGACGGTCGAGTTCGGCTGTGCTGAGCGGGCGATCGGATGGGTTCATATGGGGCATAACCAAGATAGGCCTCCGGAGCGGTCTAATTTGAACACGGCAGGCTCCGGTAAAGGCGATTTTCCGGCGAATTCGAAAGCAAGAACCGGAGTGTTCGCGGACCCACCTTCCTTCATTATCCGCCTCACCGATGGCGCCATTGGCCCGTCGAGCCCGAGAGGAACATTATCATGGGTTATATGAGACTAAGATAAACGGTGGGATCACAGGACGAACTGGATGCCGTGTTCTGATTCGCGTTCTTACCGAGTCCTAGGTCCCGAGTCCCGCTTCCATGGAGATGGCGCCCGCAATCATTTCATTGCGGGACGCCGGTGTTTCCAGGCTGATCCGTCCCAGCGTGCCGCTGCGATAGTCGTCGAGCAGAATGAGCGCAGCTTTTTCCAGGTCGAGGCCACCGCCCTTGACCAGGCAGCCGCGGC
>JANMYN010000848.1:0-2315 GCA_031382195.1 Betaproteobacteria bacterium | reverse complement strand
GGCGGACAACCCTTGACGGCGCGCTATCTCTCGTCCGCGCCAGGACCGTGGGTCCGCGCAGAACCGGGATGAGTCGGCTGGGTCACTGACCTTGCGTTCGTCCGGCGACTGTTCGCCACGGATCGAACCGCCTTTTCGGTTCGCCCCGGTGTTCAGTGTCGGAACGCGGAAGCGACCGCCCCCCGGAGGCGTTTTCCCTGGCAGCGTGGTCCGTTCGGGCCATGCGCGCGCACGCTCAACGAGCTTGTTGCGAGCGTAGGGTTCAGCGACCGTGACAATCAGCCGCAAGAATCAGCGTTGTTTGCAATCGGCTGCGGGTTTTAAGCAAGCATGTCCTGCCCGGCGTTATGCATGTTCGCCGCCAGCGCTTGGCTCCTGCTATCGGGAGACGGCTGGAGGATGACGCGCACCAGTGATTTGAAACGTGCAATCAGGAGAATCCATCGCGGTTCCGATTTCCATGACACCCGGTCTTAATCCGCCGCCAGCGGGCGCGCCAACCAAGGCCGGCACGTCGACATGCAACGTCCTGATCGTCGACGACGATCCCCACATGCTTGTCGCATTACGCGAATTGCTCGACGGCCCCGATCGCAACATCGTCGTCGCGCAATCCGGGCGTGATGCCTTGAGCTGCGTCCTCAATCTCGAATTCGCCGTCATCCTGCTGGATGTGAAGTTGCCGGACATGGACGGATTCGCGACCGCGCGGCTCATTCGCAGCCGCGAGGGCTCGCGGCATACCCCGATAATTTTTCTGACCGGCGCCGACCGCAGCGCCGCCCCCAGCTTCCTCGGTTACGAGGCGGGGGCGGTGGACTATCTAACCAAGCCGCCTGTGCCGGAGATTCTCAGATCGAAAATAGCGGTGTTCATCGACCTGTACCGGTACAACGTGGCGCTCACTCGGGAAATCGCCGAGCGCGAGGTCATTGAGGTAGGCCTGCGCACAGCCGAGGAGCGGCTGCGTGAATTCGCGGCCCACATCGAGTCAGTGCGCGAAAACGAGCGCACTCGCCTCGCCCGCGAGGTCCATGACGAACTCGGGCAGACACTGACGGGGCTGAAAATGGATCTGTCGTGGCTGCAAAAGAGGCTCCCCAAGGAACTTGAGGAGGCGGCCGGCAGGATGAAAACGATGGTTCGGGTTGTCGATACGACGATTCAATCCGTGCGCAGGATCTCTTCGGCGCTAAGGCCCCAGGTGCTGGACGACGTCGGCCTCGTTGGCACGCTCGCATGGCAGGCACGTGAATTTCAGGTTCGCACCGGCATCCGCTGCAAAGTCGACTTGCCGGAGGAGGAGCCCGTCATGGACAAGGCGCGGTCAACGGCAGCCTTCCGTATCCTGCAGGAGGCCCTTGCCAATGTGGCACGCCATGCCGGAGCAACGCGTGTGGACATATGCTTGCGGGTGGACGCTGAACATTTCATACTCAAAATTGCCGACAACGGCCGGGGAGTGTCGGAGGCGGAGCTTCGCGACCCGAAATCACTTGGTCTGCTTGGAATCCGCGAACGCGCGTTTGTTCTCGGCGGCACGGTCGATATCGAGGGCAAACGTGGCAGTGGAACGACGGTCATTCTTTCCATCCCGCAGCGACCCGGGGCCAGGCCGCAGTTGCCGGCAATGCGTCGTGACGCTGCGCCGGGGATTTGACAAGCGCATGCCGAATGTAGCGCACTTGCGCGGGGCTGCTGGACGATGAATATCCTTATTGCAGACGATCATCCGCTGGTGCGGCAGGGGTTGAAGCAGCTCCTTGCCGCCGAGCCAGACATACTGGTCGTCGGCGAAGCCAGGAATGCGAGCGAGACACTCGAACTCACCCGCACTCTGGAATGGGATGTACTCATCCTCGACTATTCCATGCCCGGCGGCAACGGACTGGTCGTGCTCAAGGAGATCAAGCGCGCCTACCCTCGGCGCCCGGTGCTCATACTGAGCATGCACCCGGAAGATTCGATCGCAATTTCCGTTCTGCGCGCCGGTGCGGCGGGTTACATCAACAAGGAGTGCGCATCCGAAGAACTGACGGTGGCCATCAGAAAGGCCGTCAGCGGCGGCAAGTATGTCAGCGCATCACTGGCCGAAAAGCTGGCCCTCGAACTCGAAGACGGCGCACAGGCGCGACCGCACGAATCGCTGTCCGACCGTGAATATCGCGTCATGTGGATGATCGCGTCCGGAAAGTCGATCACGAACATCGCCGAAGAGTTGTTTCTGAGTCCCAACACGATCAGCACGTACCGGGTACGCATCCTCAAGAAGCTCAAGCTCGAACACAACGCGGACCTGGTCCGCTACGCGATCA
>JANMYN010000811.1:0-3402 GCA_031382195.1 Betaproteobacteria bacterium | reverse complement strand
GCGCTGCCGCCCTCGATCACGAGCCTGGACGGCTCGGTGTAACGCTCGCGGATCAGGTGTTCCGCGCAGGCGATGAAATCGCTGAAGCTGTTTTTCTTGTGCAGCATGCGGCCTTCGTCATGCCAGTGCTTGCCCATCTCGCCGCCGCCGCGCACGTGCGCGCACGCGAAGATCACGCCCCGATCCAGCAGGGAAAGCCGCGTGGAGCTGAAATCGACGTCGAGCGAATAGCCGTACGCGCCGTACCCGTATAACAGCAGCGGCTGCGCGGAATCGCGCCGGCGGTCGATGCGGTAGACCAGCGAAATCGGAATGCGCATTCCGTCGTGCGCCACGGCGTAATGCAATTCCGACCGATACTTCGAGGGGTCGTAGCGCTTCACCTCACGCTGCTTCAGCAAGGTTCTTTTGCGGCTATCGAGGTGATAGTCGTATTCGGAGTCGGGCGTAATGTAGGAGTCGTAGTCGAATCGGAATACATCGGTATCGAACTCCATGTTCGCACCGCCGCCCACCGAGTAAACGGGCTCGGGCATGTCGATCACGTGCTCGCTTCTGTCCGCCAGGCGGATCACGCGCAGACGCGGAAAACCGCCGGCGCGTTCGTGCGCGACCAGATGCCGCGCAAACACTTCAACGCCGTCGAGCATCACGTCTTTGCGGTGCGCGATGAGTTCCGTCCATCGAGACGGCGACGGGTCCTCGACCGGCACGGTCACGAGGCGAAAGTTGCGCCCCTTGTCGTTAGTCACGATGTAGAACACGCCGTGGCCGTGGTCGACGTAATACTCGTGCTCCGGCCGGCGCGCCAGAATCAGGGCCGGGTCCGAGCGCGGCTCGCCTGCCCGCAGGCTGCGTACTTCGGACGTTGTGGCGCTGTGGGAAGTCAGGAACAGATATTCGTCGCTCCTGCTGCGGGAAACCGACACGGAAAAGCGTGCGTCGGTTTCCTCGTAGATTAAACCATCGGCGCGATTGCCGAGCTCGTGGCGATACACGCGATACGCGCGCTTGGCGTCGTCTTCCCGGACGTAAAGCAGCGTGCGGTTATCGGACGCCCAGGCGATCGTGCGCACCTTTTCGATGCGGTCGGGCAGGATGCGGCCGTTGCGCAGATCCTTGAACTGCAGCGTGTACTGGCGGAAGCCCGTGGTATCCGACGAGAACGCCAGCACATTTCCGTCCGGGCTGACCTCAAAGGCCCCCAGGGAAAAGAATTTGTGCCCTTTCGCGGCCTGATTGGCATCGAGGATGATTTGTTCGGGCGCGTCCACGCTGCCGCGACGGCGGCAGAAGATGCGGTACTGCTTACCCTTGCGGGTACGCGAATAGTAAAAGTAGTCGCCGTCGCGATAAGGCACCTCCGTATCGGTTTCCTTGATGCGCGCCAGCATTTCCCGATACAGCGTATCCTGCAGGCGCTGCGACGGCTTCATCATTGCGGCGGTATAGGCGTTCTCCGCCCTGAGATAGGCGTTTACGCCACGGCTGCCCTTGTCGCGCAGCCAATGGTAGTCGTCGGTGCGGCGCTGGCCATGGGCTTCGGTGATGGCGGGCGTGCGCGGGGCAAGCGGCGGTACGGGATTCGAGGGCACTCTGGAGACTCCTGATCGATGGCGGGATAGGCGCCTGGCTCTGCAAGCAGTCCTGGTTAGGAGATTGAAGTGGGGTCGTACCGGTAAAATTCCAGAATAACGCCACCAGATTTATTTTTTAAGGACCACCCGCCGGGAAGCGTTATTAGTTTAAAGGCAAATTATCATGAAGAATTACGAATCGGAAACGACGCAGTTTCTCCGCGACTTCCTGAAGAAGCATCCCGAGATACTCGACAAGCAACGACAGGCACGCGCCACCTGGTGGGATCGTCCCCAGGATTTCAAGGAGCGCGAGCGCCTCGAAAACGCCGGGGTGCCGAAGAAAAGCTACGAATACTATTGATTTCGTCCGCCGCTACCAACGATAACCCAGCGTCAGCAGCAGTGTTTTGTCCGCGCGCGCCCTCCCGGCCGCCGGGCTGCTGTCCCAGTCGACGTTGTATTGCGCGGTGGCGTTCAGACTTTTGATTAGCGGCACCCGCAGCCCGGTCTGGGAGCGCACGAACAATTTCTTGACGTCCTCGAGATTGACGTAGGCTTCGTGGCCATGAAACGCCTGGATTCCGCTATCGAATAGCAGGTGATCGACCTTGAACGCCCAGCGACCGGCCGGATAGTCGTCATCGGGCGCAACGATGAAATCGGTATGCACGTAGTTCAGGCCGCGTTCCAGCGACAAGTTTGTCGCTCTCCTTGCGCAGAATTGTCCCGCTCACGCGATCGCCGTTGGCGAGCACTATCTCATCGGCAAGGGCGGCAGGCGCACCCAGCAAGGCAAGGGCTGCAAGCGCCGACATGGCGGCAACGGTTTTTTTCTTGTCAAGCATTATTCCTCCGGAAGGACCAGGCTGCGCATCTAATCCAGCCCTAGCGTCTAGGGAACGCTATTCGCTGCCAGAGTTCCCCGGATTCTTGAATGTGAAGCGGAAAGCCCTGAGCGCAAAGCTCAAATCAATATTCGATGCGCGGGCCTGACTGCCTTTCTGGCAGAATGACATGCGCGATCGATAACGGCTATTCCAACTCCGGGAGGAAAACAAAAGTGATGCCGCGCCTGCTTGCTCTTGCCCTTTGTCTGATGCCGCTCGTTGCCAACGCGGCCGACGACCCTGTTCCGATCGAACAGGAGCCGCGTCACCGGCTGAAATTCGAAAACGAGCACGTGCGCTTCTTCGACGTGGAACTCGAACCGGGTTACGAATCCCGCTATCACTGGCATCGCAGCGACGGCGTGCTCGTGACGCGCGTCATCCTGCATCCGGGCGAGCGCACCGAACTCTATGCGCCCTGCGGCATGCTGGTGTCGGTCTCCGGTGGCAGTGTGGCGCTGGAGTCGCCCGCGGGCAGCGAGCGCATCGACATGACGCCGGCGGGATTCAAATGGCGCCAGCAGGCGCAGACCACGAAGCTCGTCAACACCGGGCAATTCGTATTCCACGGCGTCGACATCCGGCTCAAGTAAACAGTGTTAAGTCCAACAAGCGCTCACCGCGGAGGACGCGGAGGACGCGGAGGAAAACCAACCCGCCATTTTCAGCCGGGAGTCTCAAGATTTACCTTGATTGGGCCGCCAGCAATTGAATTTTTCGTATCCTTTTTTTCAGGTTTTCCCTCTGCGTCCGAAAAGGGTACTCCACGCCGCGCGAGGGTATCCGCGTCCTCCGCGGTAAGCGCTTCCGGATGACGAACGACCGCAGAAACGTCGTGGCCCTCGCCGCATGCCAGGCTCTGCTGGTCATGAACAATGCGACCATGATTTCCATCGGCACGCTGGCCGCGGATACGCTGGCCACGAACAAGATGC
>JANMYN010000607.1:0-7393 GCA_031382195.1 Betaproteobacteria bacterium | reverse complement strand
AGCTACCGCAATTCTCTGCCTGCCGGCGCCTTGCAGACTACCCACGGCAATAACGCCGCCGCGACCGTCGCGACCCTGACCGTCAACTAGCGCTTGCCCTCAGCGTCACCACTCCGGAAGGGCGAAACCTTCTGCAGTGGTGACGTGCCTTTTGCAGTGGCGTGCTTGGGGTCATGGCGTGCTTGGTAACGTGCTTGGGTTCAGGCTGAGTTGGCCCCGATTCAGTGGACAGCGATTTAGGATACACCCGCACGGCATTCGAACTCGACGGGGGACACATAGTCGAGTGCTTGCTGCAAGCGCTGCCGGTTATAAAACATCTCGGCGTATCCAAAGCGGGCGGCCCTAGCCTCGGCTACCGCAACCCGAAGAACTTTTCGTACTCTTTTGTCCAGTCGGCGCAGCGTCAATGAATTTTTCACCAGAAATGTACATCATAGAGGATACCGTAGATTGCATAGTCGGCCCGGCATGCATATGGCGACGGTTTTTCGCAGCGCCAATTCTTTTGCATCGGCCACCAATGTCATGAAATCCAACTGACCCTTGCACTCGTTGAAACCTTATTGCCGATGCCTGCGCTGGTGCGCCGTAGTGCTGCTGAGCGCGTTGACCGCAGGATGCGGCGGCGGCAACACGTCCTCGGTGGCGACATGCCCGGCAGCGCAAGTCCAGGCGCTCGAAGCGGCCATGAATACCCAGCTGGCACAGGCCGTGTCGGAGGTGGATTTTTCTTTCGCCGTCGAGAGGCAGGACGGACGGCGGTACACCTTCAACCGGGGAGCCTCCACCCTGCAAACCGTTTACGAATCCGCGTCCACATCAAAGCTGGTCTCGGCAGTGATCATCATGCGGCTGGTGGAGCAGGGCTATCTGACGCTGTCGGCCAAACCCCAGGATCTCATTCAATCGTGGCCGATCGCCAGCAGCGATCCTTTGTATGGCATGACCCTGGCGCACCTCATGAGTTTCACTTCCGGTCTGACTGTAGAGCCACCCTGTCTCAACGACCCAAATTCGGATCTGGAAAGCTGTGTCAGCAGTATCGCGAACACCAACGCCGCCAAAGGCATCACTGCGGGGTCGCAGTTCTTCTACGCCGCCACGCATCAGGACGTGGCAGCTCTGATGGCGGTCAAGGCGCGCCGCGTAGCAAGCTGGCAGGACGTTTTCGCGGAGTTCAAGGCACAGACCGGCGTCTTCCCCACATCGACCTTCGACATTCCGTCCCTGGTCAATCCCCGCATTGCCGGCGGCATGCATTTCACAGGCGAAGAATACCTGGCTTTTCTCCGGGCGCTGAAAGCTGGTTCACTTCTGAATGCCGCGTCCATGACTCAGATGCTGGCAGACTACACGGCGTCCGTCCCCATCGTTTACTCGCCGATTTTTTCGGGCATCGGCGGAGGGTCCGGCCTCGGGGAAGACTGGCACTTCGGATTCGGCCTGTTCCACGAATGCCAGAGCGCGACATTCAACTGCGTGGTCGCCGCGAGAGTATCCAGCCCGAGTGCCCTCGGCTCATATCCGTTCTGGGACCGCAGCAAAAACTATACGGGAATCGTCGTACGGCAGGGTGTGTTCGGCACGCTTCCCGCCGGAATTTTGATTGAACGAACGGTTCAACCCACCGTTGATCAATGGGCGGCGTGTAAATAGGAGATTCCCGCGAACCGCTGGACGACGTCAAGGCTGTTAACCCAAGTTGTCAACTATTTCGAGGGAAGTTTGACGTCGCCTGGAACCGACAGTTAGTGTGTTCTTCAGCCCAGCCGGCGGGATAACGACTGAAGGAGAACTCGCAACATAGCTCTACATCTCCCTTCCCGCCTCGTGCGTGACCTTCTGCACCGGCGAGAGCAGATACTCCATCACCGTGCGGCTGCCGAGATTCACCTCCGCCGAGACGAGCATGCCGGCCAAGATCTGGTCGGCAAAGGCGCCAACTGGGTCGAGATCGTTGGCTTCGATTGAATCGAGGCCTGCTTTGATCCGCCTATCCGGCAGCGCGTGACACCGTTCTTAGCACCCGGCAGCACAGATCGAGCGTTGGTGTCGCGACACCTAGTTCAGCGGCCAGCCTCAGCGTGTAATCCAGTGTTTCGTGGACTTCCAGACGCCGATTGCGGTCTGCGTCCTGCAAAATGGATTGGCGAAAGCCGGGTGCGTTTGCCCGCATTTTTTCACCGTGCGCCTGTACCGCCTTGACGGCGTCTTCCTCGCTGCCGGTGCGAAATGCCTTGCTGGCGAATCCGCTGTCTTGCAACGTGACGCCATGACGGATCGCGACGGCGGCCGTCTCGCGCATGACCCGCGCGGCGATCAAGGCCGTATCGGCATCGGTCAGGAAGCGCCAGGTCGGCAGGCGCGTCATCACCGCAAGCGTGCTGAAACCGGACCAGCCGACAAATTTTGACCACTCGACCGAGGAGATGTCGTTCGAAGCGCACGCTTCGAGGCCCGATTGCACGAGCGTGTCCACGAGTTCATTCACGCGGGAAGAATCCCCGCCTGCTGGTTCGCCAATGATCGTTGGACCAACCACGTTATAGCGCACCGCACCGGGAAGGCTGTTTTTCGCGGGCAGGACTTCGCCGCCGAGCATGCCGACTGCGCCCAGTGTCGCCCGTGGCCCGAAAACGTCGCTGAGCTGCTGGTTCTTGAGGACGCCGTTCTGCACTGATAAAGCGCTTTTGCCACTGAGCCCTCGCAGCGGTGCCAGCGCTTGTGCGGTGTCGTAGGTCTTGATCGCCACGATGACCACATCGGTTTCCCGCAACGTGTCCGCTTGCGTCACGATGTTGCAACGTGCGGAAAATGAATCCTTTCCCTCGACGGCAATGCCGTGGCTGGCGAGCGCAGCGGCGCGTTCACCACGTGCGATCAGTGAGACCTGGTGGCCCGCGCGCGCGAGATAAGCCGCATAGATCGATCCGAGTGCGCCCGCTCCGATAATTACGAAGTTCATGTCTCGATTCCCATAGCGTGAAGTTCTATGTCTACCGTGGACTCCCAAAGCGCGCAATCACCCCTGCCACACAAGCCGTCAGCTTCTTCGCATAGGGCACATGCAGAAACTCGTTCGGCCGGTACGCGAGTCTTCCAGCCGGTCGAGCAGTTGCCGCGCGATGCGAAAGCTGGACGGCACCACGCCGCTGGCATCCCCCGAGTGCACACCCTCGTTCAGCACTTCGACGCTCAGTGTGCCGGCGGCGATGCCGCGCAGGCTGGTGGTCATCCACAACTGCTCGTAATTCCCGCAACCGGAATCCAGCCCGATGACCAGGTCCACCGTGCCGATGCGCGACTTCAGCGCATCGAGATAGGCCGGCAGATCGAAGCTGCCGCTTTCCTCGCAGCATTCGATCAGGCCGACGATGCGTGCATGCGGGATGCGCTGTGCGCGCGACCATTGCTCCGCCAGCGCAACCGCAGCATCCATGTGGCCGTTCTTCGCCCAATCGGCATCGAAGTGCGGCGACTTGCAGGGGATGCGGATGTATTCGACCAACTGCGGAACGACGTCGTTGTCCCACTTGCGCGAGACAAACTCTTCGACTGATTTCTCATCCAGGGCGGTGATGGCAGCTTTTGGCATGGGCGTTCCTGTTATGGCAGTAAGACTGGTCCGTGCATGGTGAGGCATCGCCAGGAAGGCACCGTTTGTTCATACGCACACTGACCAACGATCGTGTTCTGCCAAATACCGACGTCTGAAAGTCAGAACCCCCCGCCCCAAAGCGGCCATTGGAACGTAAATCCTGCGCTGTTAATGAAAAGCGCCGGGATCAGGGCGTCCGCGGCCTGTGGCATTGCCCCCTCGTCAGCGGATACGGGGGCTGCATTCACATTCCAAGTGCCTGGACTACCAGACCTCGCACGAGGTCTTCTCTCGCGCCAAACGCGTTGCACTGATGAGTTGAATTCGCGCGCTTCTATTGAGGTGGGCGATCGCCGTAATACGCGCGGCCCGTGGAATCGATCGATTTCTGAATGCCAATCACACCGCCTGTTGCTTGTGTGCCGACCGAAAAAGAAGAACCGCTATAAGCTCCCTGGAATCGATCGATTCCCCGACCCAGATACTGGAGGACGGACGCGTTGAGTGCGCCGGTGTCTCCATTCCTGCCGGAACGTCCATGCCGGCCGGAGCCTTCGCTTAGATAGGGATGTGCAGAGCCTATCCGCATAACCTCTGCTCCGACGACGCCGCTGACGTTACTTTCCCCGCTTCCCGATATGAGGATATGTGTAATCTTGGCGCCACCCGACCGCACCAGCCAGTTCACCGGTTCGTAGGAACTGAGCACCAAGGCCAAGGGTGCTTTTTGTGTGCCCACCGTCACGATCACTGTTCCGGACACTTTTTCCTGGAATCCCCGCTTGCGTCCTCCCGGCAGCACGCCTTCATATACGCCGATTGCTTCCACCCGCGTATTAGGCTGAATCTTCAGCGCCATCGGTATGCTTGGCGCTGCCGCCGTCACGCTGGCCCGCGGTGCAGCGATGGTCGCGACCCGCGCCATAACATCTGCAAGAGGCTCCTCCGTGGTCGAGGCGGGAAGATCTTTGGTCCACATGCCCTGACTGTTCACGAATAGCAATTTTCCCCTAACATTTCCGACCGAGGCGACCGACAGGAACTGACGGGACTCGTCCATTACAATCCCGGTACCGGCAACCATATCCAGTATCGCCAGCACAGTGCCTTGGCCGGAGGTTTTGTTAGTCAAGAGCGCAACCCTATCCGTGCCCGGGATGCGCGAGAGGCCGCGAAAATTGATGCCGGGTGTTCCAGTCGTCCGCGTACGCTGCATCTCGGGTACGCTGAGTACCTCGAGATCGCCGCCCGATACAGCGCCCGAAACGACGACAAACAACTTGTGGCCGCCTTCGAGGAATTCCATTTCCTGGACATATTGATTGTTTCCGTACAGTCTGGATTCACTTAGCGGCTTGGCGGTCATGCCACCACCCTCCCCGATCGGCACGATCTGCCATAAGGAGATCCATCCCTCGCGGGTAGAGGCCGCGACATTGTTGGTCGCGGGATCAACAGCCAGGGCATTGATCGAACTCTTTGCAAACAGTCCCGTCGCCAGCGTCTTCCCATTGGGAACATCGTAAATTCCGAGGGCAGCTCCGTCTGCGTAAACCAGCAACCGTCCGCCGTCGAGCGAAACGTATGGCCCGAGGATCTCGCTTATTTCCTTTAATTCATCTCCACCGTAAAGATCGTAGACCTTCACGCCCCGCGATTGCTGTTTGCCGATAAGAATAAGCCGGCCGTTCCTGGAAAATTCCACTCTAACGGCCTGGCGCTCCCCGTTGAAACTGCGCAAACGCTGACCGCTGACTAAATCGTAAACGTCGATTTCTCCGGTGGGGGACGATACCGCGGCCAGCGTACCGCCTGGCGCCACGACCACCCGGTTTTGAAAGCGTCCAGATTCGAAAGCGATGGAAACGTTGACGTCGGTGGTCGACGCGGTCGGCGGGGCGCTCTTGCCGAGCAATAGGGCAAGCCGGATTTGATTCAGGGAATCGCGGCGCTGCTTGTCCAAGCCGGCATAGCAACTACCGGCAGCGTTCGACGCGCTCTCCTTTTCCAACTTCTCCATGGCGCCGCAATGCGATTCGCGCAACTTCAGCCAGTCTGCTTGGGACTGCCTGATCGCGGCGCGGCCGGCATCATCTTCTGCAAGCTCGATCGCCAGCGCAAGGATGCGCTCCGTATCTGCACTTACCGGGAATCTGGAATTAGGTTTGAGGCCAGATCCGGTCTTGCCTATTGCGTTGGACACGACCGAGGCAAACTTTTCCTTGAGCTCAGACGCCCGATCGCACCCCGATATCTGCAACAAAATTGCGACCCACAAAGTCGCGAACACACAAGTCAAGCGCCGATTGGCAACAGGCATGACAATTACCCTTCCTCAATTAATCTGCGGTCCCTCGAGCTTACACTTGGGCAACAGGTACGAAGTTGCAGTTACATCTCCCTTCCCGCCTCGTGCGTGACCTTCTGCACCGGCGAGAGCAGATACTCCATCACCGTGCGGCTGCCGAGGTTGACCTCCGCCGAGACGAGCATGCCGGCGGAGACGCGGAAGCGTTTGCCGTCGCGCTCCAGATAAGGCGAGTCGAGCGCCACCAACGCGCGGAACCCCGAGGGCGGCATGACGTGCTCGCGCGTGTCCTTGCGGTCGCGCACGCGCGTATCGGGCAACACCGCCGCATCGGGGCGGATGGTTTCGACATGGCCCTTGACCATGCCGTACTTGTTGAACGGGAAGGCCGCGATCTTGATCTTGACCGCCTGGTTGACTTCAACCCAGCCGGCATCTTCGTTGGTGACCCAGACCTCCGCCTTGACCGGGTCGTTTCGCGGCACCAGGGTCAGCAGGATGGTGCCAGGCGAAACCACGGTACCCGGCGTATGCGTGGCGAGATCCTTGACGACGCCGTCCTGCGGGGCTTTGAGTTCCAGCAAGTCGTGGCGATAGGCCTGCTTGCCGGATTCCTGTTCGAGCCGCAGGCGTTGGCCGTTGGCCTCGCTGCGTTCGTTCTGCAGTTGCTGGCGGTACGCTGAAGTAATCTGCGCAAGTTTCTTTCTGGACTGCTCGATGCTCGCGCGCAGACTGGCGACCTGGTGGGTCTGCGCCTTGAGCTCCTGCTCCTTCTCGATGCGCTCGCGGGTCTTGTCGAGCAGTGCGAGCCGGGAGATGAACCCGTCCTTGGCTAAGTTCTGGTGGGCCGCTTCGGTCTCCTGATAGATCGGCACGGTCTGCTTGAGGCGCGATTCCATTTCCATCGCGCCGCTCAGATCCTGCTGGGCTTTGGCCAGGGCCGCTTGTTCGCTTTCGAGCTGGCTCTCATAGGCTCTGCGGTTGGCGAGCGATTGCGCGGTGACCTGTTGGATGAGATCTGTCCGGTCGCCGGGTCTCGCGGTGAAGGGCACCCCGGCCAGTTCGGCTTCGATGCGGCGCAGTTGCAGGCGCCGCAACATCAGATCGGTGTCCACCGTGGCCTGGTCGGCATCGGTGACTTGCGTATCCATGCGCAACAACACTTGCCCGGCTTTGACTTCCTGCCCGTCGCCGACCAGGATTTCGCGCAGCACGCCGGACTCGGCCGGCTGCACGATTTTCACGTAGCTGCTGGGGATTAGCTTGCCCTGCGCCACCGCGATGATGTCGAGCCGTCCAAAAACCGCCCAGGCCAGCATCACGGCGAAGAGCGCAAGCGCGATATAGTGCACGATGCGCGGCAGCGGCGGCGCGTTCTCGTGCTGGGCGCGCAGGATGGCAGGCGCGAAGTCGAGCGCGCCGGCCTCGGTGGTGGTCTTTGCCATGATTGTCTACCTCGGCAATTAGTTCACGACAAGCGGATC
>JANMYN010000636.1:0-2375 GCA_031382195.1 Betaproteobacteria bacterium | reverse complement strand
GAGCCCGGCGACAACAAGCTCGCCGACTGGGACATTTCACGCGACGCGCCCTACTTCGGCTTCCCGATTCCCGGCACCAACAACCAGAAGTTCTTCTACGTGTGGCTGGATGCGCCGGTGGGTTATTTCGGCAGCTTCAGGAACTACTTCGAGCGCAAGGGCCGCACAGAGAAGGATATCGACGAGTTCCTGCGCCCGGGCGGCGACACCGAGATGATGCATTTCATCGGCAAGGACATCCTCTATTTCCACGCCCTGTTCTGGCCGGCGATGCTGGAATTCGCCGGCTATCGCACACCGACGAAAGTTTTTGCCCATGGCTTCCTGACCGTGGACGGACAGAAGATGTCCAAGTCCCGTGGCACGTTCATTACCGCCGAAAGCTATCTCCAGCAGGGGCTGAACCCCGAGTGGCTGCGCTACTACTACGCGGCGAAGCTGAACTCGACGATGGAGGACATCGATCTCAACCTCGACGATTTCGTCGCGCGGGTCAACAGCGATCTGGTCGGGAAGTATGTCAATATTGCGAGTCGTTGCGCGGGATTTATTGCCAAACAATTTGACGGGAAGCTGTCCCAGTCTGAAAAAACCGTGGCAGAGTTGATTCGTAATCTACAGGCCGTCAGAGGCGTAGCCTTTCAGGTGCAGGAAGCCTTCGACGCACGTGAGTACGGTAAAGCCGTCCGTGAAATCATGAAGGCCGCCGATGCAGTCAACGTCTACGTTGACGAAATGCAGCCCTGGTTCCTGGCAAAGGACCCGTCTAAACGCGAGCTGCTGCACGAGGTTTGCACGCGCGCGTTGTTTTCATTCAAGACTCTTGCGATTCTGCTGACGCCGATTCTTCCGCAAACATCCCGGCGTGTGGCCATGGAATTCTTCGGAATGAATCGAGATTTCGTCTGGTCTGACCTTGAGACCATTCCGGATAGCATTCATTCGTATAAGCACCTCTTGACCCGCGTCGATCCCAAGCAAATCGCCGCCCTGGTCGAAGCCAACAGGGAAAGCCTGCAACCAGTGCTGCAAAGCCATTCACCGCAACGTCACGCCCAGCATCAGGAGAAAGCCGTGGAAAAGAACACAACCACCACCTCACCCCGGCCCTCTCCCCCTCAAGGCGGAGAGGGAGCGAAAAGCAGCGCTGGCGCGATGATCTCGATCGACGACTTCAACAAGGTTGAGCTGCGCGTCGCGCGCATCGTCTCCGCCGAACACGTCGAAGGCGCTGAGAAATTGCTCAAGCTGCAACTCGACATCGGCACCGAGACCCGACAGGTGTTCGCCGGCATCAAGTCGGCCTACGACCCGGCGAAGCTCGTCGGTCGCCTCACGGTGATGGTCGCGAATCTGCAGCCACGCATGATGCGCTTCGGCGAATCGCAGGGCATGGTGCTGGCCGCAAGCGGCGAAGGCCCGGGCATCTTCCTGCTGTCGCCCGACGACGGCGCCCAACCGGGAATGAAAGTGAAGTAGAACCGAAACGGCCGCAGAAACCCGTGAATATCGTGAATGACGTGAATGCCGTAACTTCTAAGGCTGCAAATCAATTCCGTCTTTGCGATATTCACGGCATTCACGATATTCACGGCATTCGCGGCCTTTGAAAATCACCCGGCGCCTTCGAATCTTTGGTCGCGTTCAGGGCGTCTTTTTTCGCGAATCAATGCGCGAGCGTGCGGAGCAGCTCAAGGTGACCGGCTGGGTACGTAATCGCTCAGATGGAAGCGTCGAAGCCATTGCCCAGGGAGATGCCTTTGCAGTCGGCCGGTTTATCGAATGGGCGCAACGCGGGCCGCGTGACGCAAAGGTCGACAGCGTGGATATTGAGTCCGCCGACGGCGAAGGCCACCACATAATCTTCGACAAGAAACCGAGTGCCTGAATGGCAGTGATTGGTGATTAGTGATTGGCAGTTACGCCGTCACGCCGTTATGGGCGTAGCCCGGTATCCCCTTGCGGGGCACGATCGTTACAGCTTCTCACATCAGTGAAGCCAGCTCTTGCGGCGCAGGCGTGCGCAACAGGATGTTCTTCAACTCCCAGGCCTTCTCGGGATTTAGCTTCTCGAAATACTGCACTTCTCCGGCAATCAGCGCCGCAACGGCGACGCCATCGCGATACATCACGCGATTGCTGTAGATCGCCGGCACGCGCGAACCGGGCAGCACAATGCCGGCAAGATTGAGTGGGTCAGCGCCGCTCACAGTGACCAGCCGGCCGGATTTGTCCGCGCTGCGCACACCGCGCAGGACGCCGACCGCTTCGGGCAGCGCGAACTGCTCGCCTGAAAAGCCGGCGACAAAGCGGCCGCCGCGAATTTCTCCACGGGTTTCCAGCCGGCGGCAGGCCATCAGCAATTCGCGCCAGGG
>JANMYN010000592.1:0-2545 GCA_031382195.1 Betaproteobacteria bacterium | reverse complement strand
CGAGGAAGCATCGGCCAGACATCGTGCTTTTGCGCTGAGCGTCACACTTGCCGCTGTCCTGGCGGTTGCGGGTGTTTTGCACGAGGCCCACTTTGCATTACTGATGCTGGCCACGGTTGCGCTTTATGCGACCGCATGCCTGGGACTGACCATTCAGTTCGGGTACGCCGGAATAGCTAATTTCGCCGGCGCAGCTTTTTTCGGCATAGGCTGCTACAGCGCGGCAATTCTGACCACACGTACTCCGATGCCGCATCTGCTGGTGGTCTTCTTCGGGGGTGTTATCGCTGCGCTGATCGGGTCGGTTCTGATACTGCCGATTTTGCGTACACGCGGCCATTACGCGGCCCTGATCACCATCGCGTTTGGAATTCTGTTCAAGACCTTTCTCGAAGTCAACGACACGCTTGGCGGGCCGCAGGGGCTGAAAGTGCCGGGCCTGAAAATACTGGGCTGGGCTTTTAATGATCCGGTTCGCATTGCCGGTGGTATTGAAGCCTCTTTCTATATCAATTATGTCGTGCTGGCGGTGCTATTAGCGGCTGCAGCCTACGTGATCGTCAAACGCCTGGAGCGTTCATGGATCGGACTGAATTTCGATGCCGTGAGGCTTGATGAAACGGCCGCTGCCGTGTCCGGCATCCACATTGCCCGCTGGAAGATTCTGGCTTTCGTGTTCGGCAATTTCCTGGCCGGGCTGGCCGGCGCCGTGTACGCGATGATGAGTGGCTACGTTGCACCGAACAACTTCACCTTTGGCGATTCGCTGATCCTCGTTTCCATTGTCATCCTTGGCGGCCTCGGCAATCCGCTCGGAGTCATCGTCGCCGCCTTGCTGCTGCTGGTGCTGCCGGAAAAACTCCAGTTGATTCAGGAATACCGCTTTCTACTGTATGCGCTCCTGGTTATCATGATTCTGTTGTTTCGACCGCAGGGCCTGTTACCCCGGCGGCTGCGCGAGTACCTTCCCCGCCGGGTGCGCGAATGAATTCGCCTGTTCTTGCGGCCGAAGCAGTAACCGTCCGCTTTGGCGGGCTGACCGCGCTGGACGCGCTCGATCTGCAATTGAGCGCGAATGAAATACTTGGCCTGATCGGGCCGAACGGGTCGGGCAAGACCACATTCTTCAACGTGGTGACCGGGATCTACCGCTCAACGTCCGGTTCGGTGAAAGTCAATGGTCGCGACATCACCCAATCCACACCACAAGCAGTCAGCCGGGCAGGCGTCGCGCGGACTTTTCAGCGCTCGCGTCTTTGTCTGCCTTTGTCTATTTTCGACAACCTGATGATCGGCAACCACCGCAATCTCGATCATCGTATCTCGACCAATCTGTTCCGTCGTGCAGCCCTTGCGCGCCAGATCGAACAGGGCATGACCAAGGCTCACGCCCTCATGGAAATATTCAGCAAGCCGCTCGCCGGTCGTATGCTCGATCCGGTGGCAGCGCTCTCCATGATCGATCGCCGGCGCGTGGAAATCTGCCGTGCACTGATCAGCGAACCCCGCATTTTGTTGCTTGACGAACCTTCCGCCGGGATGACCCATGACGAGACTCAGGAGCTGATGGACGATCTGCTGGCGGCGCGCAAAAGACTGCCGGCGTTGTCGATCATCCTCATCGAGCACGAGATGAATGTCATCGAGCGCATCACGGACCGTTGCGTCGTCCTGAACTACGGCCAGAAAATCTGCGAGGGTGCTTACCGCGACGTTGCTGCAGACGAAAACGTGCGCAAGGCTTACCTGGGCGAGGATTGAAATGTCGAGCGGTCTGATTCTCGAAAACATTCGCGTCGGCTACGATGAAGCCGACGTTCTGGCCGGCGTATCACTGGCCGTTCGGCCGGGCGCTATCACCTGCATACTCGGCGTCAACGGCGCGGGCAAAAGCACGTTGATCCGGGCCATTCTGTCTTTGACGCCGCCGCGCAGCGGACGCATCCTCCATGACGGCGTGGAGATAACCGGCCTGCCGACACATCGGATCGTCAGTCGCGGCATCGCTTGCATTCCCGAAGGCCGCAGAGTCTTTCCGAAAATGACGGTGCGGGAGAATCTGCTCATCGGCGCATACGCGAACGACAGTGGGAATGCCGAAGCCAGGCTCGTCAGCGTCTTCGACACCTTCCCGCGGTTGAAAGAGCGCCTGCCCCAGCTTGCGGGTACCATGTCCGGCGGCGAGCAGGCGATGCTTTCGATCGGGCGCGGGCTCATGGCTGCCCCGAAATTGCTGCTCATTGATGAACCTTCGCTGGGCTTGTCGCCGCTTTTCGTGAAAGAAAATTTCAGCGTCATTCGGCGGATCAACGAAAGCGGCGTGACGATCCTGCTGGTGGAACAGAACGTCAAGCAGACCCTGGCCATTGCGCATCATGGCTATGTGCTGGCGCAAGGCAAGGTCGTTGCAGCGGGGGATGCCGCGGCGCTGCGCGAAAATGCGGAGGTGCGCACCGCGTACTTCGGCAAGAACTGAGGAGGCATACCAATGGCGTCACAACCGAGCGCTATCGAACTCACCAAACAGCTCGTGCGCATGAATACC
>JANMYN010000577.1:0-3214 GCA_031382195.1 Betaproteobacteria bacterium | reverse complement strand
TATGGTCTGTCTCTTCCTACGAGTAGATTCTCTTTCGTTCAATCCCGACTCCAAATCAGGTGTTGTCCTGGGGAAATCAAACCAGCGATGCCGGGCCGCCCTCGAATCATGAATCACTCCTCGTCGCGCCCACAACATGGCTGTCCGGCAACGCCGCCGGTCGCGCAGGTGTTGACGTCGCCCACGAGCAATGCGATTGAAATCGTGACGATGCGGCTGGACCCACTGCCCGAAGCGGTTCGTGCGCTGGCGGGGTGGCTCTCGCCCGAGGAGCGGCACAGGGCGGATCGCTATCATTTCGATGGTGACCGCCGTCGCTTCATCGTTGCGCGCGCGCGTCTGCGCCAGTTGCTTGCGCGCCGGTTGATGACGCGTCCCGAGGCCGTCGAGCTGGTGTATCGGAGAAATGGCAAGCCGGCCCTTGCGCGGCACCGCGGCGTCGCCGACTGGCGTTTCAACGTATCACACTCCGATGAGATCGCCGTTTATGCTTTTTCCGTGGGACGCGAGGTCGGCATCGACGTCGAAGCCATTCGCGAAGTTCACGACGCTGATGCCATCGTGTCGCACTTCTTTTCCCGCCGCGAGCGGGAGGCGTACATGGCGCTCGGCGCCGCTGAGAAAACGCTTGGGTTCTTCAACTGCTGGACGCGCAAGGAAGCTTTGATCAAGGCACTTGGCGAGGGCCTTTACCAGCCTCTCGATAGCTTTGATGTTTCGCTCGCCCCGGGTAAACCGGCCAGGATCCTGCGCATCGAAAACACACCCGGCGGGGACTCCCGCTGGTGCCTGGACAGCTTTTCCCCATCACCAGGTTTTGTCGCCGCAGTGGTGAGCGAGCGCCACGCGCCTGGCGTCGCAGCCGCCGCTTTGCAGTGATTGACGACACGCGATGATGCCTCCCCTTTCCTACGAATCTGCCTGGATGACCGAGGACCTGCGGATATTCCGCACAACGGCGCGGCGCTTCGTGGAGAATGAATTCGCACCGCACCAGCCGCGCTGGCGCAACCAGCTTCGCCCCGATGCGGACGCCTGGACGAAGGCAGGTGCGATAGGTCTTTTGCTCACCGACATCCCTTCAGACTACGGCGGTGGCGGCGGAACTTTCGCTCACGAAGCCGTTGTGCTGGAGCAACTCGCTTACGCGGGCGTTCACTTCGGTTCAAGCATTCAGAGCAGCGTTGCGCACTACGTATTGGCCTACGGCAGCGAAGAGCAGAAACGCAACTGGCTCCCGCGCATGGCGCGCGGCGAACTGGTCGGCGCCATTGCCATGAGCGAACCTGCCGCCGGCTCGGATTTGCAAGGTATCCGCACCGGCGCCCGCCGCGACGGCGATCACTACGTCATCAATGGTTCGAAGACCTTCATCACCAACGGGCTGCACGCCGGCCTTGTGTGCCTTGCCGTTAAGACCGATGCCAAAGCCGCCGGCTGGAAGGGACTCTCTCTCATCATGGTCGAGACGGCCAACCTTGCTGGATACCATGTCGGCCAGCCTCTGCAAAAAGTCGGCATGCACGGGCAGGACACTTGCGAGCTGTTTTTCGACGATATGCGCGTGCCGGCCTCGAATCTGCTCGGTCAGCCCGAAGGCAAGGGCTTTTCCCAGATGATGGAGCAACTTCCCTATGAGCGTCTCACGGTGGGCGTCAGCGCGGTAGCAACCGCGGAACAGGCTGTGGCAATTACCATCAAGTATGCAAAGGAGCGCACCGCGTTCAGCAAGCCATTGATCGATTTCCAGAACACCCGCTTCACGCTCGCCGCATGCAAGACCGAAGCCTATGTCGGCCGCGTGTTCATCGACAAATGCATCGAGCAATTCCTTGCCGGCCATCTCGATGAAGTCACCACCGCGATGGCGAAGTACTGGCTCACCGAGCGCGAGTGCCACATCATTGACGAGTGCGTGCAGGTGCACGGCGGATATGGCTACATGACAGAGTATCCGATCGCCCGCATGTGGGCGGACAGCCGCGTGCAGCGCATCTACGCCGGCACCAACGAAATCATGAAGGAAGTGATCGGGTGGTCGCTGTGACAACCGCTGCGGGACGGGCTCGCGTGCTGTGCAGTCGTCGTATCGACCAGCCGTCTGGAATTTTAGCCATCTCGACCAGTCATCTCCGGGTCGGCGACACAATCGCCGGCAATCCTCCCGTTCATTGCATGACAGCCGGGCACGCGGAAATAAAATCATGATTCGAACAAACATCGAAAGTAATTCGCCAGACGATTATGCCTCCAGCTTGCCGATGCTTGGCGGCCACCAGCATCAGCGGCTTCCCGTGAACTGGAACGACACGGCGGTGGCGTTTGCCACGGGAAATTTCTGTTTGCATCGCCTGGTGGAAGAGCAGGCCGCGCAAACGCCCAATCGGCCTGCCCTGGTGTTCGAGCAACAACGGCTGACCTACAGCGAACTCGATCGCCGCGCCAACCAGATCGCGCATCACCTGCGCCGCCTCGGCGCCCGGCCCGATGTGTTGATCGGGCTGTTCGTCGAACGCTCGCTGGATATGGTGGTGGGAATGCTGGGCATACTCAAAGCCGGGGCAGCCTACCTGCCTATCGACGCCGCCACGCCGTCCGAGCGGACCGCCTTTCTGCTCGCGGATTCGGACATCCGCTTGCTGCTCACGCAAACCAGCCTCTTATCGAAGTTGCCTGCCACTGCCGCGCAGGCTCTGTGCCTGGATGCGTTCGATTGGAGCACCTCCGACGACTCGGCGCGCAGCGACGTTCACGTCCAGCCTCGAAATCTCGCCTACGTGATCTACACCAGCGGTTCGACAGGCCGTCCCAAAGGCGTCTGCATCGAACACCGCAATATCGTCAACTACGCCCTGGGTGCTGCGCAGCGGCTGCAGTTCAAGCCTGGCATGAATCACGCGACGGTGTCGACAGTCGCAGCCGATCTCGGCAACACGGTCATTTTTACGTCGCTGATCACCGGCGGCTGCCTGCATGTCATCTCGCAGGAGCGCGCGGAAAATCAGGCACTGCTGTCCGCCTACTTCGACCGCGAGCATATCGATGTCCTCAAGATCGTTCCCTCGCATCTGGCGGCACTGCAAACCGGACGAAATCCAGAAAAAGTCATGCCCAGGAGCTGCCTGATACTGGGCGGGGAAGCTTCGCGAATCGAGTGGATCGCGCAGCTGCACGCCCTGGCGCCGGATTGCGCGATATACAACCACTACGGTCC
>JANMYN010000555.1:0-5447 GCA_031382195.1 Betaproteobacteria bacterium | reverse complement strand
CTCTTTTGTCGATCATATCCGCGCACAATCGCGCGGCGATGGCCACGGGGCGTTCAGCTATACTCAGCGGATGCCCGAACTACCCCTTGCATTGCTCGTGTCCGCCGCGACGCTCGTCGCGGTCACTGTTCTGATCTTCATCGTGGTTAGCATGGCGCGCCGCCAGGTTAGCCACCCCGAGTCGCTTGCGCGGGTGCTGGAGGAAAAGCACATGGGGATGATCAAAGACCTCAACGCCGGCCTGAACACGCTGGGAGATCGCCTGGGCGCGTCCCAAAACGAATTGTTCGATCGGCTGCGCAATACCATCACGTCGGAGCTGACGCAGACGCGCAGCACCGTCGGCGCGCTGCAGGTCAAGCAAGTCGAGGAGCTTTCGGCCACGCGCGAAACGACCACGCTCAAGCTGGCCGAGATGAGCGCCGAGCTGCAGGCCAAGCACGATCAGTTGCGCAATGAAGTGCTGACCCGCATTCTGCAGACGCTGGCGGAGCAGAACCGCGCGGAGCAGGAGCTGATACAAACGACGATGCGCAATGCATCGGCGCAACTGTCGGCGTCCATGGAATTGTTGTCGAAAACGACCGACATGCGGCTCGAACAGATCAGCGGAAAGGTGAGCGAGCGCCTGGAGGAAGGTTTCAAGAAAACCAATGAGACCTTCGTCAGCGTGATGGCTCGGCTGGCTACCATCGACGAGGCGCAGAAGAAGATCGACGGACTTACCAGCAATGTCGTGAGCCTGCAGGAGTTGCTCGGCGACAAGCGTTCGCGCGGCGCCTTCGGCGAAGTGCAGCTCGAAAACCTGGTGCGCAACATCCTTCCCGAGATCGCCTACGAATTCCAGTACACCTTCAAGTCGAACGGCTCTCGCGCAGACTGCGTACTGAAATTGCCGGCACCGACCGGGATGGTTGCGGTGGATGCAAAATTTCCCCTGGAAAATTACCGCCGCATGCTCGAGCAAGGACTACCCGAACTGGAACGCGCGGCGGCGCAGCGACAGTTCCGCGGGGACGTCAAGAAGCACGTTGACGATATCGCCGGCAAGTACATCATCGCGGGAGAAACCTCGGACGGCGCCGTGATGTTCGTGCCGGCGGAAGCGGTGTTTGCCGAGATCCACGCCTACCACTCTGAAGTGGTCGATTATGCGATGCAGCGCAGAGTGTGGATCGTGTCGCCGACCACGCTGATGGCGGTGCTGAATACGGCACGGGCGGTGATGAAAGACGTCGCCACCCGAGAGCAGGTCCATATCATCAAAGACGAACTCGGCAAGCTCGGCAAAGATTTTCAGCGTTTTGACGCGCGCATGAAAAAACTCGCCGATCATATCCGGCTGGCGCATCAGGACGCGGAGGAGGTCCGTGTTTCCAGCGACAAGATCACCAAGCGCTTCTCGCAGATCGAACGCGTGGAACTGGATCAGCCCGATCAGATCCGCAACCTGGAGCAGGCGCTGCTCGATGTGCCGCAGGAGGAAGAAGCGGGCCGGGAGGAGCCGCGGTATTGATCCGCGGGCGGCACGCATGTTCGGGTTCGGGCAATGGCGCAGGCGGCGCATTCTCAGCAAGTCCGATCTGGACGATGCAACATGGCACCGTATCGCGGAGCGCTTTTCATTCGTGGCACGATTGACTGATGACGAGCGTGCGCGGCTGCGAGACTTGACGATTCTGTTCATGCACGGCAAGCAGATTTCGGCGGCCGGCGGCCTGGAACTCAATCAGGAAATGAAGCTGGGCATTGCGGTGCAGGCCTGCATATTGGTGCTCGAACTCGGGATCGAGCACTACGATGGCTGGGTCGAGGTCATCGTCTATCCGGACGAGTTTGTAGCCGGTCATGAATTCCGCAACCCCGATGGTCTCGTCGAAATCGACGAGACCTCTTACGCCGGTCAGGCCTGGATTCGCGGCCCGGTCATCCTGTCGTGGGCAGATGTGGAGCACGCGGGCGAATCGGATGGCATGAATGTGGTCATCCACGAGTTTGCGCACAAGCTCGACATGCTCAATGGCGAGGCCAACGGCTTTCCGCCCTTGCATGCCGGGATGAATCGCCAGGAGTGGTCGCAAGTCTTCAATTTCGCCTATAAGGATCTTTGCAGACGGGTGAAAGCAGGGGAACATACCGATATCGATCCCTATGCGACCGAATCGCCTGGGGAATTCTTTGCGGTTGTCAGCGAAGCCTTCTTCGAAATTCCGGACATCGTACGGGCGGTTTATCCGCAGGTGTATGGGCAGCTCGCACAGTTCTACCGGCAGGATCCGGCGAGTCGCGAATTGCCGCGGGATTGGAGATTGAGATGGACATGACGCGAAAATCGCGAGGGACGAGGGTTCTGGCGCTTAGCATAATACTCGCGCTGTTTTTTTCCGGCGTGATGGGGGGAGCGCAGGCGCAGCAAAGCGTCCTCGAAGTCATCGATCTGAAATACCGCAGCGCTGAGCAGATCGTGCCGATTCTCAGGCCATTGCTGGCTCCGGGCGGCACGATCAGCGCCTTGCAGAACCGCATGATCGTGCGTACCACGCCGCAGAATCTTGCGGAACTGCGCAAGGTGCTCGACGCCATCGATACCATTCCAAAGCGGCTGGTGATTTCGGTGCGCCAGGAGGCGGCGGGAACCGGCCTTGCATCCGACGCGGAGGTCTCCGGCAGCATCGGCACTGATGGCGTGCGCGTGACCGTGCCGGGCAGCCATAGCAAGCAAGGTGCAACTGCGGAGGTGCGCAAAGGTGATGATGTCGCGCGGGCGCGGGTGCTTAGTTCGCAGTCCGCCGCCACGGATCGCGGCGTGCAGACCGTGCAAGTGCTGGAAGGCAACGAAGCCCTCATCCGCGTCGGGCAATCGGTGCCAATTCGCAGCCGCAACGTAATTCAGACGCCGCAGGGGACGCAGGTATCCGAATCGGTGGAATACCGCGATGCCGACGCCGGGTTTCGCGTCAGGCCGCGGCTTAACGGAGATCGGGTCACGCTGGAAATCAGTTCGCGCCGTGATACGCTCGCTGATTCCAACCCGCAGACCTTCAACGTGCAGCGCGTCGATACCGTTGTGTCGGGCAGGCTGGGCGAATGGTTGGAAATCGGCGGCGTCGATCAAAGCCGCGTGCAGACGGACGGTGGCACGATTTCCCGGCGCAGCGGCAATCTTTCCGACAACAGGAAAGTGTTTTTGAAGGTGGATCAACTGCCGTGACGAACGTGATGACGCAAGATCACAACCTTCCATCCTGTGCAGCTTCGCCCCGGGCGTTGATTGTCACGCCGTCACGATCGTCACGAGTCCAGGAGGAATCGTAGTTGACATCCAAACATTGGCACCTTGCGCTGCTTGGAACATTTCTGCTGATTCTCCTGTGGTCGGTAATCTATCCCAGGAGCTATTTCATCTGGATTCTGGAGGTGTTTCCGGCAATCGTCGGTGCGATCGTGCTGGTTGCGATCTATCCGAAGGTCAAGCTCACGATGCTGCTCTACTGCCTGATCTGGTTGCATGCGTTGGTGCTGATTCTCGGCGGGCACTGGACATATGCCGAAATGCCGCTGTTCAACTGGTTGCGCGACGAGTACGGATTGGCACGCAATTACTACGACCGGGTGGGGCACTTGATGCAGGGAGCGGTGCCGGCGATTATTGCGCGCGAAATTCTGCTGCGAAAAGGCGTGGTCAATGGCATGGGCTGGTTGTTCTTCATTGTCACCTGTATCTGTCTGGCAGTGTCGGCGTTTTACGAATTCATCGAATGGTGGGTGGCGGTTTTCTCGGGTACCGCGGCCGATGACTTTCTTGCGACACAGGGCGACGTTTGGGATACGCAATGGGATATGTTCATTGCGTTGTGCGGAGCGATCGCCTCGCAGCTCGTGTTAGCTCGTTGGCATGACCGGCAACTGGCTGCTTTTGGTCGTCGACTCCGTTAACGTTGTTCGGCTTCCCTGCAACCAATTCCACCAAGCGGCGGCAACTAACCAGACTTGACGGATACTGATCTTAAAAACAGTAAGTGAAAAACTGCGGAAAATCGAGAAACTTCCGACTGATACCCCGTGGGAGGGGTCCAGATACACGGCGTATACATGGTCGAATTCACGTATGGCATGCAGAACGAATCATCACGCAAGAATGGCAGGGTTATGCCCATGAATCCAACGACAGAAAACGCTATAAGCAAGGTTCCCGAAGTAACAATAATCTTCTGGGTTATCAAAATCGCTGCCACGACGCTGGGCGAAACCGGCGGCGACGCCGTGTCGATGTCGATGAATCTCGGTTATTTAGTGGGCACGGCGATCTTCGCAGCGATTTTTCTCGTCGCGGTTGGGGTCCAGATTACGGCAAAGCGCTTCCATCCATTTATATATTGGACGACGATCGTTGCGACAACGACGGTTGGCACTACATTGGCAGATTGTGCAGATCGCTCACTCGGTATTGGTTACAGCGGCGGCGCTTCAATTCTGTTCATTCTTCTCGTGGCATCTTTAGCCACTTGGTATTGTGTCGCTCGGCTCGGTTTCCGTTGATAGCGTAAGTTCACCAAAGGCAGAAATATTTTATTGGGTAACGATTATGTTTTCTCAGACGTTTGGCACCGCGCTGGGGGACTGGACGGCGGATACCGCCGGCCTTGGATACGCCGGGGGAGCTATCGTCTTCAGCTTATTTTTGGCATCGGTGGGGGCGGCTTACTTCTGGACGAACATCTCAAGAACCGCACTTTTCTGGGCGGCATTCATCCTGACGCGACCACTGGGTGCCGTTGTCGGTGATTTTCTTGACAAACCGATCAGCGCCGGAGGTCTGGCGTTGAGTCGCTATTCGGCATCGTCTGCGCTGATCGTATTCATAATCGCCTGCATTCTGATGCTTGACCAAAGGGCAGCAAAAGCTTCGGGGCATTGAACTGGCACGACACCAGGTCGAGAGTAAACGTCTGGCCTACGAGAGTACCCGCAGATAAATATACTGCGGACTCCAGAAAGTGTGCGGGCCGGAGCAAGCAAGTTTGCCCCAGGGACGGATAATTACATAATGCGTTTCAAACCACCTCGACCTCTTACTAATCAGATCTGAACCCCCATCATGAAAATATCCGCCAGGCTAGCGACAATTCTCGCGGCCGCGTTCGCGCTGGTATGCCTCGGTTTCGTTGTCACGGGTTTCACATCATTGGACGGCATTACAGATCCTGTGCAGCTGAGAGATGCCAAAGGCTACGCGTGGTTCTGGGCATTTCTGGCGGGCGTCGGCGCAGTGTTCGGCGGTCTGTCCTGGTGGCTCGGCCAGACGGCGGTTAATGACGAATAGCCGAACGGCAGGGACGAAGCCGGCACGCCGAGGTCGCGGTCGCCCCAAGTGCAACATCACCAATGGCCACACCTCAACGCAAAAGATCGTTTCAATACCTTCTTGAGGGGTACGCGAAGGCCGC
>JANMYN010000190.1:0-1675 GCA_031382195.1 Betaproteobacteria bacterium | reverse complement strand
CATTTCCTCTTCCTTGCGGAATCGCACCTGCGTGGAAATGTCCGGGCGGGTCACCGCCAGCGTGCCGGATTCCCCGCAACAACGATCGTTGAGTTCCACTTGCGTGCCCATCAGCGTGCTGACGACTTTCTGCGGCTGGTGCGTCTTCATCGGCGAATGGCAGGGGTCGTGGTACATGTAGCGCACGCCTGTCACGCCCTCGAGCCGGACGTTTTTTTCCAGCAGGTATTCATGGATGTCGAGCAGACGGCAGCCTGGAAAAATTTTGTCGAATTCGTATTTCTGCAACTGGTCCATGCAAGTTCCGCAGGACACCACCACGGTCTTGATGTCGAGGTAGTTGAGCGTATTGGCGACGCGATGAAACAGCACGCGATTGTCGGTGCTGATCTTGTGGCCCTTTTCCGCTTCCCCGGCGGAAGTCTGCGGATAGCCGCAGCACAGATAGCCCGGCGGCAGCACCGTGATGGCACCGACTTCGTACAACATCGCCTGGGTGGCCAGGCCGACCTGACCGAACAGGCGTTCGCTGCCGCATCCCGGGAAATAGAAAACAGCCTCCGAATCCTCGTTCACCTTTTTCGGGTCGCGAATTACCGGCACCATGCGGCTGTCTTCGATGTCCAGCAAGGCGCGCGAGGTTTTCTTTGGCAAGCCCCCGGGCATCGGCTTGTTGATGATGTGGATCACTTGCGCCTTGATCGAGGGCTTGCCTAGCGTCGCCGGAGGACGCTTGACCTGGTCCTGAATCAGGCCGAGGGATTTTGCCACGCGGTGCGCGACGCGCTGCGCACGGAAGCCCCACTCGATCATTATCTTGCGCGTGACTTTGATGGTGTTCGGATCGGTGGCGTTCAGGAACAGCATCGAGGCGGCGGTACCCGGATTGAATTTCTTCTTGCCCTGACGGCGTAGGAAGTTGCGCATCGCGATCGAGACATCGCCAAAGTCGATGTCCACCGGGCAGGGATTCAGGCATTTGTGGCAGACCGTGCAGTGATCGGCAACGTCGGAAAACTCGTCGAAGTGCTTGAGCGACACGCCACGGCGGGTCTGCTCTTCGTAGAGAAAAGCCTCGATCAACAACGACGTGGCGAGGATTTTATTGCGGGGCGAGTAGAGCAGATTGGCGCGCGGCACATGGGTCGCGCACACGGGTTTGCACTTTCCGCAGCGCAGGCAGTCCTTGATCGAATCGGAAATCTCGCCGATCGCGCTCTGCTCCAGGATCAGGCTCTCCAGCTCCAGAAGGTTGAAACTCGGCGTGTAGGCGTTATCGAGGTTGGCGCCGGGCAGCAGTTTGCCCCGGTTGAAGCGGCCTTCGGGATCCACGCGCTTCTTGTATTGGGCAAAACTGTCTATTTCGTGCGCCTCGAGATAATCGAGCTTGGTAATGCCGATGCCGTGCTCGCCGGAGATTACCCCGTTCAGGTCTCGCGCCAGTTTCATGATGCGCGCAACGGCGACATTGGCCTCGTGCAGCATCGCATAGTCGTCGGAATTCACCGGGATATTGGTATGCACATTGCCGTCGCCGGCGTGCATGTGCAGCGCCACGAACAACCGGCTTTTCAGAGCGCGCTTGTGGACGGCGTAGATTTCGGCGCGGAGCGGATCGAAGGCGCGGCCATCGAAAATCTGCATCAGCGGTTCGCGGACTTCGGCTTTCCAGGAC
>JANMYN010000541.1:0-13093 GCA_031382195.1 Betaproteobacteria bacterium | reverse complement strand
GCGAGCGAAGCGTGATCGAGCAACGCCGGATTACCTTTCAGATATAACAACGGGGGAGGATCGGTAATTTCCAGCAGAAGCCTCGGATAGTCTTGGTCGGCAAACGTAACGACCTGGTTGGTCGGATCCTCCAGCCAATGTTGGACGCAATCGAGACGTTCCGGATCGGGTCCGCGTGCGATGGCCGCAGCCACGTCATCCGGAACGACACGCGCCAGGGTCGCACGATCCGCAGCGCAAATATCCTCGGGCGTCGATAACGCGGCGAGAAGCTTGCGGAAGCCGGTGGGTGTCAGCTCGGCAATCAACCCGAGCCTGAGCCAGGCGAGAGTCTCCTGGTCGGGCGTCATACCCCGCGAAAATATTACGGAGTCTGAACTACGTCTAGCACATTGACCGGGCGCGTGGTATTGAGCACCAGCCCGTAAGAGACTTTTTCGAATACGCGGAACAAAAACACGATTCCATAGCGCTCAGGCGGAAGGCTTACCTTCTCATTCCGGTCGACCGCGCCGGCCGGCGTTACCGAAGGTCGATCACGATAAAGTGCCAGCACATGGCCGATCTCCATTCCCTCCCGGCTACCGCGATTGATGACGACCACTTGCTTGGACCCGATTTCCGATACGCCTCCCTCCGGACCGGCGATAACGCGGCCCTTGATGGGTCCGCCCGGAGCATGCGGAACATAGGATAACGGTGACGAGGCCGGTGACTTGGCCAGCCGATCGCCTGGAGCAATTTCTTGTACCGCCTTGGTCAGCAATACCGTACTGACTTCGCCAAATTCGCTGATTTGTGCGTCTCCAAGGTATATCACTTCCCGGCCGAGCAGTTCCTTGGTATCGGGATCGGTTAACGTGCGCCCCGGACGGTACACACTCCAGCCAGCCTGCCCCTCCCAAACCACGCCCTTGGCGAAAGCGGTGTCGCCCGCTGACAGCACGACGCGATTCTCGGGACCTGCGATCAGCGTCGGCGCTGCGTTCAGCTCCTGTTCTCCTACTACCAGGGGTTTTCCGAGAAAAGCCTGGATGGCAGAAATCGGGATACTCGATATGGCGCCACTGGCAAGAGTCTGTTTACGGATAGTCGGGCTCAGCTTTGCGTCCATTAACCGCCAGTCGGCGTCGTCACTTCTCCCGTCATCGCCTCTGCCGTCGACGCGACCTTTGCGCAATCGAGGCGTTTTTCCGGTGAAATCGAGCACCACCACGTCGCCAGGGTAAATCCAGTGCGGGTTTTTGATTTCATCCCTGTTCAAACCCCAGACATCGGGCCATCGCCATGGATCCTTGAGAAATTTGGCGGAAATACCCCATAAGGTATCGCCTTTGACCACGATATAGCGGTCAGGCGCGTTCTCGGCGAGCTTGATTTCGTCGGCTATCGTACTGCCGACGCTGCAGGCGGCTGCCAGCAACAGCAGAGATATAATTGATTTGCCCATCTCAGGCCCCCATTTCTGTCGATCCGGAATTGCTCCACAAGCCAGCGCCTTTAGCATCGTTGGCGCCCGATTCGATACTTTGGATTAAATTCTGCATCTAGTTTGTTAAATTGGCAAGCAATTATGGCAATACTTCCGATCGTCCACTACCCTGACCCCAGATTGCATAAAATTGCAGCACCCGTCACGGCCGTCGATGAAAGTATCCGCAAACTGGCCCAGGATATGGCGGAAACCATGTACTCGGCGCCAGGGGTCGGGCTTGCGGCTACGCAGGTCGACGTTCACAAGCAGGTCATCGTTATTGATATTTCCGAAACCCACGATCAGTTGCTGGTCTTGATCAATCCGAAAATTCTCGACTCACGGGGGCAGGCGGATTGCGAGGAAGGCTGTCTGTCGGTGCCGGGCATTTTCGAAAAGGTGAGGCGCGCCGAATGGGTGAAAGTCCAAGCCCTTGGTATCGATGGCAATCCGTTTCGGGTCGAAAGCGAAGGGTTGCTCTCGGTTTGCATCCAGCATGAAATGGATCATCTGAAAGGCAGGGTCTTCGTCGAGTACCTGTCGAAACTGAAGCAGAAACGTATTGTTGCCAAGCTGAAAAAGCAGCAACGGCAAACGCTCTGATGCGTATTGCGTTTGCAGGGACGCCTGCGTTTGCGGCGGCGGCGTTGCAGGCGTTAGTTGAATCGCGTTTCGATGTTGCGCTGGTGCTGACCCAGCCGGATCGTCCCGCAGGTCGCGGCCTTCGCGAATCTCCCAGTCCAGTAAAACAGTTGGCGTCACACAGCGGCCTAGCCATCGCCCAGCCGCAGACATTGCGCAGCGACGAAATCCTCACACAGCTGCGCTCTATCTCCGCGCAGGCCATGGTCGTAGCGGCGTATGGCCTGATCCTGCCATCAGCGGTCCTTGATCTTTTTCCCGTCGGATGCATCAATATTCACGCCTCGCTATTGCCGCGCTGGCGCGGAGCTGCGCCGATCCAACGTGCAATACTCGCCGGCGATCGCGAAACCGGAATCTCCATCATGCGCATGGAACAGGGGCTCGATACCGGTCCGGTCTACCTCGCCAGGACTATTCCGATTTTGCCAGACGACTCAGCAGGATCTTTGCATGATCGTCTCGCAGCGCTGGGCGCACACTGCATCGTCCAGGCGCTTCCGCAGATTGCGAACGGCGCCCTTATGCCAGTACCTCAGCCAGCCGACGGTATTTCTTACGCGCACAAGATTACGAAACCAGAAGCCGCGATCGACTGGAAACACGATTCCGAGGAAGTGGATCGACAGATTCGTGCCTTCAATCCCTTTCCCGGCGCTTTCAGCTTGCTCAGAAGCGAGACGGTGAAAATCTGGCGTGGGTTCGCCAGCGCTTCCGGACATGGGGCTCCCGGTGAAATTCTGGGTTGTGGTGCAGATGGAATCGCTGTTGCTTGTGGCAAGGGGATACTGAAAATAACAGAACTGCAAAAATCAGGCGGTCGGCGGCTGTCAGCCGCCGAATTTCTGCGCGGGCTGTCACCAGCGCCGGGCGAGCGTTTCGGTTCCTAGACTTAAGAGACTCCGTGCTCCAGACTCAGCGGCTCGCCGCGCAAACTGTCGCACTGGTATTGTCCGGCACCAGCCTCAATGCAGCGCTTGACGCAGTCTGGCGGCGCAACCGGCAGCTGACCGCTTCCGAACACGGCGCCATCCAGGATATCTGCTACGGGACGCTGCGGCATTTTGGAAAGTTCCAGGCTGTTCTTGGCCAGCTCGCGCGAAAACCGATTGCGAGCCCCGAGTTGCGGACCCTGCTGCTGGCAGCGCTGTATCAGCTCGAACACAGTGAGGCCGCGCCTCACGCCGTGGTGGATTCTGCGGTCGAATGCGCCGCGCAATTCGGCGGCGAGCACGTCAAGCCTTTTGCCAATGCAGTGTTGCGTAATTATCAACGCAAGCGCGAAATTCTGCTGGCCAATGCTGCAGCAAGCGACGAGGGGCGTTTCTCGTATCCCGATTGGTGGATTAAGAGGCTGACACGCGAATTTGGTGCTGACGCGGAGCGCATTCTGGATACAGGTAACCATCATCCGCCGATGACTCTACGGCCAAACGTTCGCCGCGGCAGCGCGAGCGACTATTTGCAAAGGTTGCAGCAGACTGGCCTTGACGCCCGCCGGCTCGACAACGGCGCACTTCTGCTGGCGCGGCCGGCACCGGTCGACCGCCTGCCTGGTTTTGGGGAGGGTGCCGTTTCTGTTCAGGACGCGGCAGCACAGCTCGCCGCGACGCTGGTAGATGTCCAGGGCGGAATGCGCGTTCTGGATGCGTGTGCGGCGCCAGGCGGCAAGACGGCGCATATTCTGGAACTCGCCGATGTCGACATGACCGCGCTCGATGTGGATGCTGTGCGACTGCAGCGCGTGGGGTCGAATCTCGAGCGCCTGGGGCTAAGTGCCCGTCTGCAGGCCGCGGATGCAGCTACACTCGATGCCTGGTGGGACGGCAATCCGTTTGAACGCGTGTTGGTGGATGCGCCCTGCTCCGGCTCCGGCGTCGTGCGGCGGCACCCGGACATCAAATGGCTCCGAATACCCTCGGATATCGCCGGGTTTGTCGCGCAGCAGCAGCGACTGTTGGAAGCGATGTGGAAGGTCGTCGCTCGTGGTGGTAAATTGCTTTACGTGACCTGTTCAATTTTCAGCGAAGAGGATCATGAGACGATAGACAGTTTCGCGGCGCGTCACCCCGACGCGCGCATTCTGGGAGGAATGCCGGGACGCGACGGCTTGCTGCTCCCGGACGACGATCACGATGGCTTTTACTACGCCCTCCTCCAGAAAGACTGATATTTTGCGCTGGCTGCTGACACTGTTCGTGTTCTGGTGCAGTACCGTGTTCGCGGCAACTGCCGCTATCCACGTCAAGTCGGCGGAGATCGCGCAGAACGCCGGTGATTACTATATTGAAGCGAAATTTGATGTTGAGTTGACCCATACGCTGGAAGACGCGCTAAATAAGGGCCTGCCGCTGCATTTCATCGTCGAGTTCGAGTTGATCCGGCCGCGCTGGTATACGCTCTATCTTTGGAATAATTCGGTACTCGAATTCGAGCAAGACTCCAGGCTATCCTATAACGCGCTGACCCGTCAGTACCGCTTGTCACGAGGCGCGCTCCATCAGAATTTCGACACGCTCAACGATGCGCTGGCGGTGATGGGTCGTTTGCCCCCTCGTTTCCTGGCCGATTCCGGCATGCTGGATCAGGGTAAGGTCTACGAAGCGGCAATCCGCATGCGGCTCGACGTTTCGCAACTGCCCAAGCCCTTCCAGATAAACGCACTGGCCTCGCGCGACTGGAATTTGGCTTCGCAATGGTTTCGCTGGACGCTCACTCGATGAATCTGGCCCGCATCTTAAGACGCTCGCTGCTGAGCCGCGGAATGAAGTTCCTGATTGCGCTGGTCCTGACGCTTGGCGCCGTGATGCTCTATCTACTGTCCGGTGCCAGTGCCAATACGCCGTGGTTTTCCAGCGATTTGCCATTGTTGCTTGCGCTCGGAGTCGGCGTTGTCCTGATCCTCATGCTGGTTGTTGGCTACCAGTTATTGTTGCTGCGCAGACGGCTCAACGCGCGCGTATTCGGTTCCAAGCTGACGCTGCGGCTGGTGCTGCTGTTCGCACTGGTCGCAGTGTTACCCGGGGCCCTGGTCTACGCCGTATCCGTGCAGTTTCTTTCGAGATCCATCGAATCCTGGTTCGACGTGCGGGTGGAAAAGGCACTCGAGGGCGGTCTGAGCCTCGGGCGCGCGAATCTGGACAACATGCTGAAGGATTTGCGGCGTAAGGCAGAAACGATGACGCTGGTGCTGGCGGAGCGTGCGGCACCACGCCAGCGTACGACACTGAACGCCCTGCGCGAACAGGTGGCGGTGAACGAAGCAACGCTGTTACGCACTGACGGTTCGGTGATCGCGTTTTCCAGCGCGGATTCGACCAGCCTGGTACCAGACTTGCCGTCGCCGTCCGTGGTTCGCAGAGTTCGCATGCAGCAACCGTACAGCGCGATCGAAGCGCTCGGCGAAGGCGGCCTGCAGTTGCGCGTGGTGGTACCGGTCAACCGCGTAACAAGGACGACCTTGCTGTTGCAATTGATTCAACCGGTGCCGCCCGCGCTGGCGCGCGACGCCCAGAGCGTGCAGGAGATCTACCGCGACTATCAGGAATTGTCGCTGTCGCGGCTCGGATTGAAACGGTTGTATGCCTTTACGCTTACACTGTCGCTTCTGCTGGCGCTGCTTTCGGCGCTTCTGCTGGCCATCCTGTTCAGCGGGCGTTTATCGGCGCCATTGGGCGTGTTGGCCGCCGGCACACGTGCCGTTGCGCAGGGCGATTTCAGCCAGCGCCATACGGTAAAGTCTCTCGATGAACTGGGATTGCTGACGGAATCCTTCAACATCATGACCATGCAGCTCGCCGATGCCCAGGCAGATGCGCAGCGCAATCAGGAGCAGGTTACTGCCGCCAAGGCTTACCTGGAGAGCGTACTTGGAAATCTCTCCGCGGGCGTAATGTCGTTCGATGCTCAATTCCGGTTGCGCTCGGTCAACCGCAGTGCGGAGCAGATCCTCGGTGTCAACGTGAGCGAATTGATTGCCACGCATCCGGACGAGTGGGCGCATCGCGTGCCGCGCCTGGCCGTGGTTGCCAAAGCAGTGCGGGAAGCACTGGAAAAAGTGCGCGACGAACCCTGGGAAACCCAGGTGGAAGGGTCTGGCGCCGCGCAACAGGTATTGTTGTTGCGCGCATCGCGACTGTCCGCCGGTGCGGAAACTGGCATGGTGCTGGTGTTCGACGACATCACCCGTATGCGGCAGGCACAGCGTTTCGCCGCATGGGGAGAAGTGGCGCAACGACTCGCGCACGAAATCAAAAATCCGCTTACCCCGATCCAATTGTCGGCGGAGCGTCTGCAGCATCGTCTTGCCGACAAGCTCCCCCCCCAGGAAGCGGATATCCTGCAGCGCTCGACCCAGACCATCGTCAATCAGGTGTCTGCACTGAAAGCAATGGTGGATGCGTTCAGCCTGTATGCGCGCTCACCTGAGCCGGACCTGCAGCCGCTCGATCTCAACGTGTTAACGAGCGAGGTGATGGCGTTGTACGAGTCGTCACGCCCGGCAATGCAAGTCGAGCTTGCGGCAGATCTGCCGCCGGTCTCTGGCGATACGGCGAAGCTGCGACAGGTTATCCACAACCTTCTGCAGAACGCCGAGCAGGCAGTGTCCGAGGTGTCAATGCCGCGCATCGTGGTACGTACCGAAGCGATTGACGCAGGTGTAAAGCTCACCATGCGTGACAATGGGCCCGGTTTCCCAGAGGCGCTCATCGGCCGTGTATTCGAGCCTTATGTCACGACAAAGGCGAGAGGCGCCGGACTCGGGTTGGCTATCGTGAAAAAGATCGTGGAGGAGCATAACGGCAAGATCGCCGTAGCCAATGATCCGTCGGGCGGTGCCAGCGTGACCATCATTTTGCCGAGCGCGCGGGCCGAAGTAGCCGAAATGCGAATTAACAAGCAGGCGGGACGATGAGTCAGATACTGGTTGTGGATGACGAAGTCGGCATACGCGAATTGCTATCCGAAATCCTGCACGACGAAGGTCACCAGGTACGACTGGCGCAGAACGCGGGTGAGGCGCGCCAGATTCGCGGCCGCTTGCGGCCAGACCTGGTGTTACTTGACATCTGGATGCCCGATACCGACGGCATTACGCTGCTCAAGGAGTGGGCGAGTACCGGGCTGCTGACCATGCCGGTGGTCATGATGTCGGGCCACGGCACGATCGATACCGCCGTCGAGGCGACCCGTATCGGAGCTTATGCTTTTCTGGAAAAACCAATCGCCTTGCAAAAGCTGTTGAGCACGGTAGGAACCGCGCTCATGCAGGGCATGCACCAGAGCCACACGCCCGCCGTACCCGTGACCGTCGGCAAATCGCGAACAGTGGAGCAGTTGCGCGCACAGCTGGAAAGACTGCGTACATTGAAGTCTTCCGCCCTGTTTTTCGGTGAGCCGGGCGCCGGCATGGAACAATGTGCGCGACTGCTGCATCAGCCCAACACGCCATGGGTGGCCCCCGAAGATTTTTCAGTCTTTGATTACTTGGAAACCAACCTGGTAGGCCAGGCATCGGAGGGCATCCTGTTCTTGCGCGAAGTCGGAGAGATGACCCGGTCTCAGCAGAAAAACCTGCTCGGTCAGGCGCTGAAACTGGAGCGTTACAACACGCGGATGCTTTCTTCCAGTTCGACGGATCTTGCGGAAATGGTGGCGAAAGGCGCGTTCGACCCCAGACTGTATACAATTCTGGCCGGCGTGATATTGCGTCTGCCGAGGCTGCGTGAACGGGCAGAGGACGTTCCCGAACTCGCCAATCTGGTATTGTCGCGCGCAATCGAGTCCAAGGAAGCACCGGCGCGCAGCTTCAATACTGCGGCGTTGAACGCGCTGCGCAATTATCACTGGCCCGGAAATCTGGTGCAGCTCGAAAGTGTCGTCAAGACCGTCGCGCAACTGGCACTTGGCGGCGAAATCGGCGTGGCCGATGTGGCGAGCGCACTGGCGATCCTGGAAGCGCCTCTGACAAGCCCTGCGCAAAGCCTGCTGTTCGACCGTGAATTGCGCGAGGCGCGCGACGACTTCGAGCGCGGCTATTTCGAATATCATCTGAGCCGGGAAGGCGGCAACATGAGTCGTGTGGCCGAACGCGCTGGCCTGGAGCGTACCCACCTTTACCGTAAGTTGAAGCAACTCGGGGTCAAGCTCCCGCGCCGCGCCGATGAATAAACCAGGCAATCCTCGGCTAAACTAGCGTTGTTCTCCATCCCGGGCTCCCGGGATTTTTTCTGCTCTCCAAGGGAAGACATGGCAACCAGGACCGAACTTGCCAACGCCGCGCGCGCACTGGCGATGGATGCAGTACAGAAGGCCAATTCCGGCCACCCGGGCATGCCGATGGGCATGGCTGAAATCGCCGAGGCGTTATGGAATCACCATCTGCGGCATAACCCGGCCAATCCCAAGTGGGCGGATCGCGACCGCTTCGTGCTCTCCAACGGCCATGGTTCCATGTTGTTGTATGCGTTGTTGCATCTGACCGGTTATGCGCTGCCGATAGAGGAAATCAAGCGCTTCCGCCAATTGCATTCGATGACCCCCGGACATCCCGAGCTCGGCATGACGCCCGGCGTGGAGACGACTACCGGACCGCTCGGTCAAGGTCTAGCGAACGCAGTGGGCATGGCGCTCGCGGAAAAATTGATGGCTGCGCAATTCAACCGCCCCGGGCACGACATCGTCAGCCATTACACCTACGTCTTCCTCGGCGACGGTTGCCTCATGGAAGGCATTTCCCACGAAGCGTGTTCTCTGGCTGGCACGCTCGGTCTTGGCAAGCTGATCGCGTTCTACGACGATAACGGAATCTCGATCGATGGCCATGTTGACGGCTGGTTTAGGGACGACACACCGCAGCGTTTCGAGGCTTATGGCTGGCATGTCCTGCGCAAGGTCGACGGCCACGATGTAACGGCAGTCAATGCGGCGATCGAAGCGAGTAAGAAAATCACAGACAGGCCGAGTTTGATTTGCTGCAAAACGGTCATCGGAAAAGGCTCGCCCAACAAGGCCGGCAGCCACGAAAGCCACGGCGCCGCGCTCGGTGAGAAGGAGGTTGCTGCGACGCGCCTGAATATTGGCTGGAATCATCCTCCGTTCGAAATTCCGGCCGATGTTTACGCGGGATGGGACGCGCGTGGCAAAGGAGCGCGGCAGGAAGCCGAATGGAATGCCAGATTCGCCGCGTACGCTAAAACTTTTCCCGGGGAAGCAGCCGAGTTTGTACGCCGCATGTCGGGCGATCTGCCGCAGAGTTGGCGCCAGCATGCGGACGAGTTACTCGCCAGGGTTAACCAGAAGGCCGAGACGATCGCCAGCCGCAAAGCATCGCAGAATACGATCGAAGCGCTGGCACCGGCGCTGCCCGAACTGGTAGGCGGTTCCGCCGATCTGGCCGGCTCGAATCTCACAATGTGGTCAGGATCGAAAGGCGTTGGCAAGTCAGGCGGCGGCAACTATATTTACTACGGCGTGCGCGAGTTCGCCATGTCCGCGATCATGAATGGCATGACGCTGCATGGTGGCCTGATTCCTTACGGTGGCACCTTTCTTACGTTCTCGGACTATTCGCGTAACGCGCTGCGCATGGCAGCGCTGATGAAAATTCGCAGCCTGTTTGTGTTCACCCACGATTCCATCGGCCTGGGCGAGGATGGACCCACGCACCAATCGGTCGAGCACGCTGCCAGTCTGCGCGTGATTCCGAACATGGACGTCTGGCGCCCCTGCGATTCGGTCGAATCCGCGGTGGCATGGATTGCTGCAATCGAACGCCGGGACGGGCCGGCGTGCCTGCTTTTCTCGCGCCAGAACCTGCCGTTCCAGGCACGTGATGCCGCACGCATCAAGCAAATCGCGCGCGGCGGTTACGTGTTATTCGACGTCACCAGTCCCGAGGTGATCATTATCGCAACCGGCTCGGAGGTTTCGCTGGCTGTGAGCGCGCAGAAACTGCTGGCCGAATCCGGGATTGTGGTCAGCGTTGTATCAATGCCGTGCACGAATGTATTTGACCGCCAGGACGCCGCTTATCGCGAATCAATTCTGCCAAAAGGCGTCAAACGGATTGCGGTAGAGGCTGGCGTGACCGACTACTGGCGCAAGTACGTCGGTCTCGACGGTGCGGTGGTCGGACTCGATCGCTTCGGCGAATCGGCGCCGGCTGGTGAACTGTTCAAGTTCTTCGGCATCACCGCAGAAGCCGTCGCCGAGGCAGTCAAGCGCGTGATTTAAAGAATGCCGCATCTCCGATCGCGTCAAAGCCGTTGAGGACTGGCATATGACGGACATCATGCGAATGGTCGTGGACATCGGCGGCACCAACGCGCGATTCGCGCTGGTTCCGGCGGGTTCGCTGGAACCGCAGGACGAGAAGACCGTGCAATGCGCGGATTTCGCCAGCCTGGAGCACGCAGCGCGACGTTATCTTCAGGACCGGGGCAATCCCATCGTGCGGGAGGCCGCGCTCGACGTCGCCGTCGATCCCATCGGCGATTTTATAAAGCTGACGAATGGGCCGTGGGGTTTCTCGATCGAACAGACGTGCCGCGCCCTTGGGCTGGATCACCTGCGGGTCGTCAATGATTTCACGGCGTTGGCGCTGGCCGTGCCCACGCTACGTCCCGACGAAGTGCAATCAGTCGGCGGCGGCACTGCCATCGCCGGGACGCCCATTGCTGTCATCGGACCGGGCACCGGACTCGGAGTCTCGGGACTGATTCCGGCGAGCGAACGCTTCGTCGCCCTGCACGGTGAGGGTGGCCATGCGGCATTCAGTCCGATGAACGAACGCGAGGCCGGCGTGTTGCACTGGCTGCAGCAACGCTACGACCACGTCTCCACGGAGCGCGTGGTCAGCGGCATGGGACTGCAAAATCTTTACCAGGCCTTGTGTGCGCTCGACGGCGTGCGGCCGCAAGCGCTCGGCCCGGATAAAATCACCGCGGCAGCTTTGGCGAACGCCAACGCCCAGTGCGCGCAAGCGGTGGAAATGTTCTGCGGCATCCTCGGCACCGCCGCTGCGAACCTGGTGGTCACGCTGGGTGCGCGCGCCGGTTGCTACATCGGCGGCGGTATCGTTCCCAGGCTCGGGGACTACTTTGCGCGTTCGCCGTTTCGCGCTCGATTTGAATCAAAGGGAAGATTTTCCAGCTACGTTGCGGCCGTGCCGACTTACGTGATCCTTGCACAGTCGCCCGCGCTACGTGGTCTCGCCACGCTTTTTCAAGACGCACGATGACACCATGAATGCGATGATCGATAGCATCGGCTTGCTTGCCGGATTGTTGACTACCACGGCTTTCATACCGCAGGTATGGAAAATCTACCGGACCAAATCCGGCAATGACATCTCTGCAAGGATGATTTCCTTATTCAGCGTCGGCCTCGTACTCTGGTTGATCTACGGTATTCTGCTGCGGTCCCTGCCGTTGATAATTTCCAACGTGTTTACGCTGGCGTTGGCGCTGACCATCATCGCGCTCAAGATTCGTTATCGCGAGCCGCAACGCCGCCCCAATCGCTAGGCAAGGCGCCAGTCGAAGCGTAATAGGGCAGGGGAATCGAAGAATACTTCCTTGGCGGGATTGAGCACCCGTTCGCTGACCCGGCAGGTTGAGTCCGTCCGATGCACCCTTCACAGCAGCGCTTCGTGGCTGTGATCAGCGCTCCGAGTACAGTAAAATCCAGTTTTGATCGGGAGATTTGCCAATGACCATTCGCGTTGCAATAAACGGCTACGGCCGCATCGGCCGCAACATCCTGCGGGCGCATTACGAGGACGGCAAGAAGCATGACATTCAGATCGTTGCGATCAACGACCTCGGCGATGCGAAAATCAACGCCCACCTGACCAAGTACGACTCCGCCCACGGAAAATTTCCGGGGACTGTGGCGGTCGACGGCGACTATCTGGTGATCAACGGCGACAAGATCAAAGTCTGTGCCCTGCGCAATCCCGCCGAGCTGCCGTGGAAGGAACTAGGCGTGGACGTGGTGCTCGAGTGCACGGGATTGTTTACAAGCAAGGCCAAGGCCGGGGCCCATCTGACTGCGGGAGCGAGGAAAGTCATCATCTCGGCGCCCGGCGATAAGGACGTCGACGCAACGGTGGTCTATGGCGTCAATCACGGCACTCTGAAAGCCGCGCATACGGTTATCTCCAACGCCAGTTGCACGACCAATTGTCTGGCGCCTATGGTCAAAGCGTTGAACGATCGCATTGGTGTGGTCAACGGGTTGATGACAACGATTCATTCGTACACTAATGATCAGGTGCTGACCGACGTTTACCACACCGACCTGCGTCGGGCGCGTTCCGCAACCATGTCCATGATCCCGACCAAGACTGGCGCGGCGGCGGCGGTGGGCCTGGTGCTTCCGGAGCTGAACGGCAAACTGGACGGTTTCGCCATGCGCGTTCCGACCATCAACGTGTCCATCGTCGATCTTGCCTTTGTCGCCAAACGCGCGACCAGCGTGGACGAAGTCAACAACGCAGTGAAGCAGGCTGCGGAAGCCGAACTCAAGGACATCATCCAATACAACAAGGATCCCCTGGTCTCGGTGGATTTCAACCACAATCCCGCGTCGTCCGTGTTCGACTCGACGCTCACCAAGGTTTCCGAAGGAACGCTGGTCAAGGTATGCTCCTGGTACGACAACGAGTGGGGATTCAGCAATCGCATGCTCGATACCACTGTCGCGTTCGTGAACGCAAAATAAGCGGAAGCGATTTCGGACCGGAGGGCACAGACACGAACCGGCCGCGTTCTCGGGCTAGGCCCTGTGTGCCCTCTGCGTTCGTGAAAACCTGTAAGCATTGTCTTGTGCCATGACCATCCTGCGGATGACCGATCTCGACCTGCGAGGCAAGCGCGTGTTCATTCGCGCCGACCTGAACGTTCCGCAAGACGATGCCGGCAACATTACCGACGACACCCGCATTCGCGCGTCCGTTCCGGCGCTACGCCAGGC
>JANMYN010000539.1:0-3477 GCA_031382195.1 Betaproteobacteria bacterium | reverse complement strand
TCCCGGTGGAAGCAAGGTCGAGTTCATGGAGTTCCCGGATCCGACGCCGGGTCCCGGCGAAGTCGTGCTCGAGATCAAGGCGTCCGGCATGTGCGGCAGCGACCTCAAGTTCTACCGCGCCGTCGGCGGCGCCTCGTCGCTTGGCCTCGGCAAGCTCAGCGGCCCGGTCATTGCGGGTCATGAGCCATGCGGCGTGGTGGTCGCAGTAGGTCCCGGCGTTGCAGAAAACCAGGCGAAGGTCGGCATGCGCGTCATGCAACACCACTACCGCGGCTGCGGCGTGTGCGAGCATTGCTCGACCGGCTGGATGCAGCTTTGCGTGGAAGGCGTCAAGGAAGTCTATGGCGCGACCGGGCACGGCGCGCATGCGCGCTACATGAAATGCCCGGCGCGCACCCTCGTTCCGCTCCCCGACGAATTGTCTTTTGACGCCGGCGCCGCCATTTCCTGCGGCACGGGCACGGCCTGGGGCGCACTGCACCGCCTCGACTTGCAGGGCAACCACACCATCGCCGTGTTCGGCCAGGGCCCCGTCGGCTTGTCAGTTACGCTGCTCGCCGCGCACATGGGCGCCAGGGTGATCGCGCTCGACACCAGCGATGAACGGCTGGCGCGCGCAAAGGAATTCGGCGCCGACGTGCTGATCAATCCCCTGAAAACGGAAAACGTCGTGCAGGCGATTCGCGACCTCACCCACGGGCGCGGCGCGGATGCGTCGCTCGACGCCTCTTCCTCACCGCAGGCGAGAGCCCAGGCGGTGCGCTGCGTGCGCACCTGGGGGAAAGCCTGCTTCGTCGGAGAAGGCGACAGTGTCACGCTCGACGTCAGCAGTGACCTGTTGCGCCGGCAAGTCACACTGATGGGCTCGTGGACTTTCTCTACGGTCGGCCAGGCCGATTGTGCCCGTTACATCGCCGATCGGGGCATCGACATCGACCGGCTGTTCACGCACCACTGGAAACTGGACCAGGCCGAGGAAGCTTACAAACTGTTCGACGCCCAGACATCGGGGAAAGGTGTCATACACCCGTCCTGATCTGGCGCCGAAGGCCGAATAATTATGCCCCGGCGAAGCCCGAGTCACGGCTTTGACGGGCTGGTGATTCGGGCGCAGTTCACGCCGCGCGCAACGATCTGCCTGAAGAATCGACTGTCTTAATCGGCATAGCCAACCTGCCTGTCGATTACCGCGTTGTTGTCATAGCGTACCAGGCAGGTGTGACGCCCGTAAGATCGAGGCGTATGCGCCAACAATAAATGCGCGCCGGAGGCGTCGCGCGGTCCCTGCGAAAGACGGACGCGGTGTTTTTTGGCCAAGGCCGTAAGCTGGTCCGCGGGAAAGCCGGGAACGGCATCCTCGCAGAAGTGGTTGACATCATTGCCGCCGATCCAAAACATCAGGCCAAATCCGATAAATGCGGCCACGATCAGCCCGGCCAGGGCGAGCACACCCCTCGACATCATCCGCCGCCATCCGCTGGTATTGCCAAACATCATGCGCCACCTTTCATCAGCGATAGTATGAACCCGCGCCGGGCGCATTGGCCAGAGCAGCTATCGAAGGCCTGCCATTAACGATTCAAAAAATATCAGAACGCGGCAGATCGAGGATAAGTTCGGCGACGTAGGCCGAAATGAGATTGGTCGATATCGGGGCCACTTGATACCGGCGCGTCTCGCGACATTTTGCCTGACATTGCGCTTAATTCGGAGGATCGAACTCGGCAAGCAATCCGCGCGCGCTCTCGACCAATTCCTTGCCGTCCAGTCCGCGTTGATCAAGCTCCCTGATTCTATTTTCGATGGCACTTTCAGCGCGTCGTTGCCAAAGCGCAAGCTCTGCCGCCGGCGCGCCTTCATCGCCATCCGCAAGCTTGATAGCGCCCGCCCGGCCATCGTCAAGAATCTTGCCGAGCCACACGGAAGTCTCGGCGCCGCTGTTGGCACGGATCACATTTTTAAGCTCATCCGTCAGGCCCTTATACGCGTCAGAATTCATCGCAAGGATGAATATGTTCGAGTAGAGCAACGGCGATTTCAAATCGCCCCCGGAGGGCATCTGTGCTTTTTCGCCGGATCTGACCGTGGCCACATGAACGGCGAGCAAGCGCACGCCCGCGAATTCTTTTTTTGCCAGGTTGTGCATTTGAACGTATTCCCAGAGCGCCCGGTTCGCTCCGCTCGTGCTGTTCGTCATCAACGGCAAATTGAACACTTCAAAGGCCGGGAACCGCCAGGCGTCATATGCCACAGGCGTCCAGACGATGTCTGCGGTCCGATCCTTGACTTGGTCGTAGAGTTGCGCCGGATTCCCGCCAATCTGCATCGCGGGATAGACCTGAATCCTGAGGTAACCGTTGGATTCCTTCTCCAATTTTTCCTTCCATGGCATAAGAAACTGGTTATGGAACGCCGAATCTGCAGGCAAGAAGTGATGTATTTTGAGCGTGACGCCGTGCGCGCGCGCTTCGGTTGTCCACTGCGGTGCGAATACGCAGGCAAATACGACGATAATTAGTCGCGCTACGCGTCGTGACATTATCTCGGCTCTCCAGTTCAATGGCGTTTAGCGCTGGCTTTGAACGGATTGCAGGAAAGTGTAGATGCGCCACTTGATATCGTCGCTGATGGCGTCTTTCCAGACGGGCATGCCATTGTCCATGCGCCCATTGTTTATCGTGGTCCAGAACAAGTCGATCGCGTCGTCACCATAGCGGATCTTCAGGCGGCGCAAATCGCGGGGCCGTTCGCCTTGTACCGCGTTGGGACCATGGCAGTGAGAGCAATATTGATTGAACAGGCTTGCGCCTTCCGCCACCAGGTCGTTCCTTCCCTCATAGGGGTTTTTCAACGCTTCGGCTGCCATGCCGCCGCTGTTGAAGAGAAAAAGTGCCGCGGCAATCAAGGCCCCGCGTGCAACGACGAATTGGCATTTCACGGTCATGGTCTGCCCACGCTTGAATGTTTTCCCCGGAAGTTTAGCGCGCGGTTCGGAAGTAATCGCGCGAACATGAAAAAACGGCGGGAACCTGCCCCGCCGTCTTGACTGCCGTACAACGTTTTCCAGGTATCAGCTACCGAGTTCGAATACCGCGAGTATGCCGCCTTCCGGGCTGGCATCGATCACACGCTGGCCGATCTTGCCAAAGAATGAGGGTGGGCCTTTGCTGCGACCAGCCACCACGGCCAGGTATTGCTTGCCGCCGACGGAATAAGTAACCGGGCTTTGAATAATGCCGGTGCCCATCCTGAATTGCCACAGCACGGTCCCGGTCTTGGCGTCCACAGCCTTCAATTCACCTTGCTGGTTGCCGTAAAACACCAGGCCACCGGCAGTCGACATCGCCCCGCTGACAAAAGGCAGGTCTTCCTTGATGCTCCAGATTTTCTTCTTCGCAACCGGATCCCAGGCCATGAACTCCGCCAGATGGGAACCGGAAGCACCTGCCATATCGAGATTGAACTCGGACGCCAGGT
>JANMYN010000510.1:0-1902 GCA_031382195.1 Betaproteobacteria bacterium | reverse complement strand
AATCTATGCGCGGGTATCCGCTGCGGGCAGCCGCGCCGGCATCGAATTCGCGTTCGACGCGATTCAGGTTCAGCCCAATACCATCGACGCGCACCGGCTGATGCACTACGCCGGTGAACACGGCCGACAAGACCAAATGGCCGAAGCGATTTTCCGCCGCTATTTTATCGAGGGCGCGGATCTTACCGACAACGAAACGCTCGCCGACATTGCAGCCCAGGCGGGACTGAATCGCGCAGAGGCGCAAGCGTATCTTGCGAGCGATACGGATCGTGCGCTAATCGATGAACAGGATCGGCGCGCGCGCGCCATTGGCGTGGAAGGCGTGCCCTTCTTCATATTTAACCAGCGCCTCGCCTTGTCCGGCGCGCAGCCGCCCGAAGTGATCGTCGAAGCCATGGAAAAGGCGCGCGAAGAACTTGCTGCAACGCCGCAACCCGGCTGACGAAACCGGATGATTCCGCGCATTGGTGGCGCTAGCATGGGTTCAACAATAAGAGCACGAATGTTTGTGACCCTCAACTGACGTCAAGGAGGTGCACCATGTGCTTTGAATTTGAAGCGCTCTACTGGGCAAAGCTGGCCGAAGAGGAAGAGAAGAGGAAGCAAGACGAGAAACAACGCAAGGCTGCGGAAGCGGCACCAAGTAAACAGCCTGCCTACGAAGAAGATCCGCTCCCCGTCTGACTCCAGCCAATTTCTGCTCCTAACCAAACCCCGCGCAAGCGGAGTTTTTTATTGTTATCCGTGCTCTGTCCGCGACGACATTGGCCGATAATATTTGCGGCAAACCTGTCATCCCTCCATCTTTGACGAAAAGGAATCGAAATGTCGGAATCGAAATCTCTGTTGCAGCGACGAGAGTTCCTCGGCGGCGTCGCCGCCACCGCCGCCGCAATCGGTCTGGGCGATCTCATCGCATCGGCGCAGGCCGCGGATTCCGGTGCGGGCACCGACTTCCAGTCCTGGCTCGAGAGTATCAGCGGCAAATACCGGCAGGTATACGATGCCCCCGCACCGAACAACGGCTTCGCGTTGATCTGGTCGCATGTTTTTCTGTTGACCGGCGCGCAGGGCTATAACGTTTCCGAAAGCGATCTCGGCGTGGTTGTCGTGCTGCGGCATTCCGCGATCCCGATCGCGTTTGGCGACGGAGTATGGGAAAAATACAAGCTCGGCGAGTATTTCAAGATCAACGATCCGGCCACGAAAGCGCCTGCCTTGCGCAATCCCTTCGCCCATATCAAACCGGGCGACATGCCGCTGCCCGAGGCGGCGCTGGAAAAACTGGTCGCACGCGGCGTGAAATTCGCCGTGTGCAATGCCGCCATCCATCATCAGAGCGCCCGCATGGCGCAGCAGACTGGATTGCAGCACGCCTCCATCGAGAAAGACTGGCTGGGTGCCGTCCTGCCCGGCGTGCAGGTCGTCCCCTCAGGCGTACTGGCGGTCAATGGCGCGCAGTCGAAAGGCTGCAGCTATTGCTTCGCGGGCTGATCCGGCGATGAAGCAGCGCGGACACTGCCTGCGCGTAACGGCGATCGCGCTGACGAGCATTGCGTGTTGCCTCTGCGCGCCGATCACAGTTGCAGCAGATGGCTATCCGGGATGGCGCGATGCGCCGTTTCCGGATGGTCCGGTCGGCGAGGCTATCGCATTGGGGCAGCGCATCCTTGCGCATACACCGGCAAACGCTCCGGCCTATTCGGGCAATGCACTCAACTGCACGAGTTGCCATCTCGCTGGCGGTCGCACGCAGTGGGCAGCGCCGTGGGTGGGAATCTGGGGCGTTTTTCCCGAATACCGCAGCCGTAACGCAAAGATCAATGCGTTGCAGGATCGTATCAACGATTGTTTCGAGCGTTCCCTGAATGGCCGCTTGCTGCCGGCCGCGAGCCAGGA
>JANMYN010000449.1:0-1620 GCA_031382195.1 Betaproteobacteria bacterium | reverse complement strand
ACCGTGACGGGAAAAGAAGTGCTGGGTGCTGCGTGCTGCGAAAAAGAATGTGACAGACGTTGGGTGCTGCGTGCTGAGAAAAAGGATGTAACAGGTGCTGGGTGCTGCGTGCTGAGAGAGGGACAGCGCTGCGAGCCGGGGTAGTTGTTCGCGAGTCCAGGAATCGGGATTCCCTGGAAATCCTCTCAACATCAATGGAGGGCAACCATGAGTGGCGTAACGCGATTCGAGGAACTTATTGCCTGGCAAAAAGCCCGCGAGTTGAATCGGGAAATTTACGCAGCTACGAGCGCCGGTGCAATAAGTCGCGACTTTTCCCTGGTTAACCAGATACGCCGCGCCGCCGCCTCAGTCATGTCAAATATTGCAGAGGGCTTCGAAAGGGGTGGCCAGGCCGAATTTCATCAGTTCCTGGTCATCGCCAAAGGTTCGTGCGGAGAAGTCAGATCCAATCTGTATATTGCGCTGGACGTCGGCTATATTAGTGAAAAGGAATCGAACAGATTGGGGGCGATGGCGGAGAACACGGGGAAGATTATCGGCGCACTTCGCGCAGCGGTGCAAAAGCGACGTGATCACCGGAAGTCATAGGCCGCGAAGCCCTTTTTTCTCTCAGCACGCAGCACTCAGCACACAGCACTCTTCACCGCGCGAGTCGAGCGGCCAGCCGCTGCGCCGTCTCAGCCGAAACGTGCAGCCCCAGCTTCGATCTCCGCCACAGAATATCTTCCGCGGTTTGCGCCCATTCCTCCTTGATCAGGTAATCGATTTCCGCCGCATACAATCCACCACCGAGATCTTCGCCGAGGTCGGCGAGGCTTCTTGCGCCGGCCAGGAGCCGGTCGACGCGGGTGCCGTAGGCGCGGGCATAGCGGCGCGCGAGCGCGTCGGGCAGCCACGGCGCCGAGCGGAGAAAGTCAGCGAGGAATCCATCGAAGTTCGCGTTCGGGATGTCGCCGCCGGGCAGGGGCGCGTCCGCCGTCCAGGCGGATTTCATATGCGGCAGGCGCCGGGCAAGCAGATCGAGCGCTTCTTGCGCCAGGCGCCGGAACGTCGTGATCTTGCCGCCGAACACGGAAAGCAGCGGCGCGCTCTCGGCCATCGCATCGCACTCCAGCACGTAGTCGCGGGTGACGGCGGAAAGATTGGCCGCTTCGTCGGCCAGCAACGGGCGCACGCCGGAATAACTCCACACCACGTCGGCGGCAGAAATGGCGTGCGCGAAATAGTGGTTCGCCATTTCGCACAGATAAGCGATCTCCGCGTCGGTGATCGACGCGTCGGATGGATCGCCCACGTACTCGACGTCGGTGGTGCCGATCAGCGTGAAGTCGCGCTCAAAGGGAATGGCGAACAGGATGCGTTTGTCGGGGTTCTGCAGAATGTAGGCATGGTCGTGCTCGAACAACCGTCGCACGACGATGTGGCTGCCCTTGGCCAGGCGCAGATGGCGTTGCGAGCGCACGCCGAGCGACTCGCGCAGAACGTTCATGACCCACGGCCCGGCTGCGTTCACCAGTGCGCGGCAGCGGGGACGTGGCTGCCGAAAAGGACGCGGTCATCGTCGCGCTGGATAACGAGCGCAAGTCGACCTTCTTCGACGAGACCGAAGGCGACATC